>CAYOXJ010000004.1:14255-26193 GCA_964407905.1 uncultured Thermoplasmata archaeon | reverse complement strand
GAATGCCTTGGACGATGTCCTCTCCAGAGAAACCATGGTGGGCAATCAAATCATCCAGTCTCGAGCGGGCAGCTGTGAAGTTGCCGCTCAACGCGGTGGTTAGCAGTTCTTGGATTTCAGAGGGACGGATGTTCTCAGTGGACTCGAAGACCGCTTCCTGGTCAACTCGCTTTCCGAGCGACGCCGCGACCTGCAATATGTTTGTCGCCTTCCTGAGATCGCCTCCGGCAAGGCTGCAGATCACCTCCAGACCATCATCGGTGATGCGAACATCCTCAGCGGAGGCAATGCGTTTCAGATAGGCCTTGACCTCGGCCTCGCCCAGTGGTTTGAATCTGAACACCGCGCATCTCGACTGAATCGGTTCGATGATCTTCGATGAGTAGTTGCACGAGAGCACGAACCTACAGGTTTGGGTGTACCGCTCCATCGTGCGCCTCAGCGCTGCTTGCGCATCAGAGGTCAGGGAATCGGCCTCGTCGAGGAATATGATCTTGAAGTCAGCGATTCCGATCGATGCCGCCCTAGCAAAGTCCTTGATCTTGCCGCGGACGACGTCTATGCCGCGTTCGTCCGATGCGTTGAGCTCGATCAGATTATCGCGCCACTGCTCACCGTAAAGCTCTCTTGCGAGGGCGATTGCACAGGTTGTCTTTCCCGAGCCAGCTGGTCCAGCAAAGAGCATGTGGGGCATGCTCTTGGTCCTCACATACGCTGAGAGCCTCTCCACGATGCTCTTCTGACCAATGACCTCGGAGAGCTTCTTTGGCCGGTATTTCTCAACCCAGACGTCCTTCATTTCGGTCGGATTTCTCGAATGCTGTGTCCTTACAAATAACTATCCCATGGCACATTGAAACAAGCAATAAATAGGCCGTCACTGCATCTGGCCAGCGTGATCCGCTGCGACAGGTGCAAGAAGAGATCCGTGGTGTTCGTGAGGTACAGTGGAGCACATCTCTGCGAAGAGCACTTCTCCGGATTCGTCGAGAAGAGGGTCAAGCAAGAGTTCAGGCGACAGGCAGACCTTAGGGGCCGTAAGAGGATTGCCGTAGCCGTATCCGGTGGGAAGGACAGCACAGTGGTGTTGCACTTGCTGGACCAGATCATCGGAGCGAGGAAAGATCTTGCCCTCTGTGCAATTACTGTCGATGAGGGCATTTCGGGCTACAGGGCTTCCAGTATTCCCATCATATCGCAGAACTGCTCAGAACTCGGTATCGAGCACAGGATTGTGACCTTCAGGGAGCTCTTCGGTCTGACGATGGATGAGGTTGCGTCCAAGAGCCGAGAACTCTCCACTTGCAGCTATTGTGGTGTGCTGAGGAGAGCCGCGATGAACAGAGCTGCCAGGGAATGGAATGCCACGTATCTTGCGACGGGGCTGAACCTGGATGACACGGCGCAGTCCATACTCATGAACTTCGCAAGAGGGGACGTCGAGAGGCTCGCGAGATTGGGACCGCACAGGAGGGTACAGCCGGGGCTCGTTCCACGAATACAGCCGCTGAGGACGATACCCGAGAGCGAGACCACTCTCTATGCTATGATCAAGCACTTCAAGTGGCACGACCTCGAATGCCCATATGCTCCGGAAGCATTGAGGAATGACTATCGCTCCGCTGTGAACCAGCTGGAGGACAAGTACCCCGGGACGAAGTATTCGATTCTGAAGAGCTACGATGAGATGCTGCCCGCAATAGAGAAGCTCTATCCGCAAGCAAAGCTTGGCACATGCGAATGCGGAGAACCAACGATATCCAAGAGGTGCAAAGCCTGTGAACTAGTTGATTCCCTCAGGGCTCATGTTTGAACCTGAAGGAGTCCCTCGAGAACCATGCACCGCAGACTTTGCAGATGTAGTCGCTCCTTTCTGCCCTTGCCCCACAGATTGTGCAGTACTTCACCTTTGCGGACTGGACCTGCGCTCTTGTCGGGGGAGGGGCCGGAGCAAATCCCACTGAGTCGTCAGCCGTTACCTCGAAGGCAACTTTCGACAATGCCGAGAACGACGGGGCTGCATGGTGCGGCCTGTGCGCAGGTTTTGGCTTCGCAAGAGCCCTTTTGCGCGCGCGCTCCAGCCTTAGCTTTCTCTCCTCCTCCTCGAGAACGTGCTTGTGAGTGGTGAAAACTGAGAACACGAGCAGCGCTTTGAGCGAGAGCCCCAGGAGCATAATGTAGACAATCTTGCTCATGTCAAAACGCACAAAATAGGGGGCATAAGCGAACTCAGCAATGCCCCCTCCGAATATCACAAAGAGCCACATGCATACGAATGCTAGGGCGGACAAACCAAAGAGCAGGCGCTTGTAGGTCCCGGGCCTGTTCATCGACTCGAGCGTGCTCGCTGCCACTATCATGCCGCCGAAGAACAAGATATAGGTCTTTATGTTGGGCAGAAATGCGGTCGACAGTTGCGGGTAGTTGTTGGTGACCAGGTTTACGAGCACTATCGGAACAATCACGAACCTGATCGCCTCTGTGAAGGCAGTCCACACGGAATCGGACAACCTGCTCTTCTGCTTCACAGTGTCCACCTCTCCTGCACTGTGAAGTCCATTACTTGGATCTCGACAGAATACGGCGGGCTGTAGCTCATCGGCCTGTCAAATGTGACGCTCCCTGTGTAGTTGCCGCCAAGCTGAACTGTCTGGCGGATGACATCCACAGGGCCGCTCGCATCATACAATGTCAGGACTATGTCTGCAGGGGGCAGGCTGCTGAGGATGTCAGAAGTGACGAGCCAATAGTCCACGGTGAGCGTCGGACCATACGGGGGCCAAGGCGAGACACCGGACACACCCCAATCCTGAATCAACGCGTCCCAATTGACATACACCTGGTAGTTGGCATCGAACTTGATCAGCCTCATTGTGTAGAAACATGAGATCTCCATGTAGAAGTTCAGGAGGTCGTCGTTGAAAACCATGTACTGAGCGCCGGAGCTGTAGAGGGCCAGGAGATCGAACGTGAAGTCAATCGCACCCGATGTCACATGTCCAGCTGGAATCGTTCCGATAACGAAGGTGTCATACGCCAATACGTAGGACGTCAGATTGGTTACTCTGTAGTTGATTGTCAGGCCGTCCACATCGTATATGCCGCCGTTGTCTATCGAATAGGGAGCTGTGATATGAACGACGCCGTTCGAGTAGCTCCACTGTATCTCATTCGGAGAGGGCAGATCGACCTTGAAGTCCCCGCTCGGGAACGGCCATATGCTCGTGAACACAAGAGCAACGATTGCCAGGTTCACCACGCCAATGGCCAGTTGAAGGAATCTACTGCGCGCAGCCATCCCAGTCTACATGGGTGAGATTAGACTGGACAATAATAAAGCTAGAGTCGCAAGAATCAGCGGCTGGAATCAGGGAATGTCCCCGTCGTACGCAGGGTAGTCGTATGCCTCTTCGCCCTCGAAGAAGCAGTAATGCACCTTGGTGAACTGACGCTTGAAGGTCGTCACATCTGGCTTGACCCTCTCAGGAGGCTCACCCTTCACGACCACGCGGGCGATCAGCTCAGCGACCTCGACCATCTCCTTCTCCTTCATTCCCAGCCTCGCAAGCTCTTGTGATCCAATCCTGATGCCGCAGGGTCTGATTGGGTCCGAGTCCCACGGCAACAGGTTCTTGTTCACTATGATGTTCGCGGCCTCCAGGTCCTTCGCGATCTTCGCTCCGCCGTGGAACTCCTCCACATCCACAACGATAGTATGGGACTCCGTGAAGCCCAAGTGCTCGCACAGCACATCGAGACCCCGCTCGTGCAATGCCTGGCCGAGGGCCTTGGCATTCCTTATCGTCTGATCCGCATATGCCTCTCCGAACTCCTTGGTCTCAGCAAGCGTTATTGCCAGCGCAGCCACCGAGTGCAGATGGTGATTGCTGGTGACGCCGGGGAAGACCCCACGCCTCAAGGCGATCTCGAGTCCCTCCTTGGTCAAATCGGACATGACTATTCCGTGCTGAGGGCCCGGCAGCGTCTTGTGAGTGCTGCCCGAGACAACATCTGCGCCCTCTTTCAAAGGATCCTGGAACCTTTTGCCAGCAATCAATCCCAAGACATGAGCGGCATCGTACCAGGTCTTGCACCCGACCTCATCGAACACTCCATTCAGTTCCCTCAGCGGGGTCGGAAAAAGGAAAACCGATTGGCCGAAAAGCGCGACCTTCGGCTTGATCTCCCGCATGAGCCTCTTCGCGCCTTCGACATCGATGTTCATGTTCTTCTCGTCGAATGGGTAGTTGAACGTCCTGACACCTCGAAGACCGGTCGCACCGATCTTGTCGTGGGAGATGTGTCCGCCGTCCGAGCGCGCAATCGTGGTCATCTTGTCCCGAGGCCTCGTGAGCGCCATCAGCACGGCCATGTTCGAGACGGTCACTGTTGTCGCACGGACATCCGCGAACTTGCACCGGAAGACCTCCCGGGCCAGGTTCTCGCAGAGCGTCTCGATCTGATCGACATAGATGTTGCCCTGATAGTATCTCTTGCCAGGCAGGCCCTCCGCATATCTGTTGTTGAGGTCCGAGCTGAGGACTTCTCTCGCCAGTGGGCTCATCAAGTTCTCGGAGGCAATCAGAGGAATGCTGTCCTTGAACCAAGAGTTGTGTTTCCGAGTCAATTCCCTGACTGACCGAGCTAGCTCCTTTGCTGAAGGCACAATTCGGTGGAACAAATCAAAGGCTAAAAAAGTATGCATCAAGGAGGGAAACACATCGCGCATCAGCCCGTGCTCCCTTTGAACAGAGCTAGTGCTTCGACGGAAATACGCTGCATTCCTAGATCGGGATTGCAGCGGTTGCAGTTGAAATGAAGGTCGATAATCACTGAGGAATCTATTTATAGATTGTATGACAATCTGTCATACAAGGCTCCGCGATATCCATGACTACAAAGACCGCACGTCTCAACATCCGACTGCCCGAGAAGGATCTGCGGGAGCTCGAAGCATTGCGCGAGCGCACGGGCCATCATAGCGTATCTGATTTGGTCAGGGAGGCAATCGACAGCTACCTCTACGACGAGGCCGCGACTTGGAACTCGGAAAAGGTAAAGGCAATCGTGCCATCGGCGCTGGTCGACGAAACTCAGATGTTCATTGCTAGCGGCGAGGCGTCGGATATCTCCCAGGCTATCACGCTCGCACTGACGGGATGGGTCGAGGAGAAGAAGCGTTACTACCTCGAAGGCAAAGAGACATTGAGGCAGAGGATCGCCGAGGCAGTCGACGAACGCGACACGAGAAAGGGGATGGCTCGGACCGCGTCTCGGATGAGAGTCCAATAGATCACAGCGAAGGGACGGAGGCCTTGCGAAGGATGGCGGGCGCTCTCGCGCTCGCACTCTGACAAACGAAGGGAAGGAAGGACTGGCCAATAGCTCAAGCGGGATGGGAAACCGCGAGAGGGCATGGACCCTCTCACTGCACTTTTTTCATCAAGCATCAGTCACCCATGCCATCTCTGACGCATACTTTCAAATCACTTTTTCGCCAAGACGGACTTCAACTCTTCTATCGGTCCCATCGATGATGGGTCCTCTTTCCGGAGAATGCCGAGATAAGCGCTGACGAAATCGCCCATGGCCACCAACGAGAACATCTTCGCGAGAGGGCTTAGGCCAATCGAGGGCACGCCGAATACACACGCCGATCTCGACACAAAGCTCTTCGTGACCTCCAGGCGCTTCATCATGGACCGATTCTGATCGTCATGCTCGAGGAACACTGCTGCGAATCCCTTGCTCCTCGCGTCATGTGCCCAGCCGACGATCTCGTTGTGGTCCAACTCCGGCAGCTCCGTGCTGTACGCCATGGACTTTGCGTTCTCATTCAGCTGGTTTGCCCATCTCTTGGCAACCGGAACAGACAGCCCGTATCCGACAACGATTGGCACATATCCGAACAGCTCGTGAGCGAGTCTCTTCGCGGGATTGTCCGCCGTCCAGACAGACTGCTTGCATGAGGACACGACGCTGCCAATGACCTTGACTGCTTCCTCGAACTGCTTATCCGCTTGCACCGCCCCTGTTCTCTCCACGACGCCGAGCATCGCGCCGAACATGTAGCCGAGAGAGGCGCGCGGCACCATTCCAGTCGGCAGCCTAGCGAACGGCACCCCGTAGGTCTCGCTCATCTGGGCAAGCTGTCCTCCGGAGGAGATCGTCACCATTTTGGCGCGTTTCCTCCGGGCATCCTCGAACATGCTTATTGTCTCTTCCGTGTTGCCAGAGTAGCTTGCCAGCAACACGAGTGAATCCTTGTCCACAAAGGGCGGAACGCTGTAGGATCTTGACACTGCACACGGGATCCCCGAGTGAGACGAGAGCCATTCGGACAACAGATCCCCGCCGATCGCAGATCCACCCAGACCGCATACAATGACGTTCCTCGGGGTGAATCTGGGGAGCCCCGACATCCGCCCTCGCCTCAGCCCCTCTGCCATATGTTGAGGGAGTCTCTCAATAGTCCCCAACATGTCCTTGCGGTCAATCGACTTGACCGTCTCCTTCGAATCCAACATTGTGAGACTCTGAAGGGCTTGCCGATATAAATCAGTGACCAGCCGTTGTTGAACCGTTTGGCTTGGATGCCCAAGCAAAGGCTCAAATAAAGCAGCTTTCCTCAGGTGCGACGCATAGTTCTGATCTCAGCTCTCAGGGGTGATTGAAATGGGGAAGGAGAATAGATCGAGACAGATCAAGTCAACGACTGCAAGTGAAGGAATCGTCGTAGCAAAGGATCTCAAGAAGACGTATGATTCCGGAAAGGTCAAGGTGGAAGCGCTGAGAGGGGTGAACCTGACTGTCAAGGAAGGAGAGATGATTGCCGTCATGGGCCCATCCGGTTGCGGCAAGACCACCCTCCTGAACTGCATGTCCGGTCTCGACGATCTCACGGCTGGTGAGGTGTTCGTCCGGGGCAAGCCCCTCTCGAAGATGGGCGACAAGGCGCGCACTCGGTACAGAGCTGAGAAGATCGGATTCGTGTTCCAGTCATACAACCTGCTTCCCGTACTAACGGCTGCGGAGAACGTCGAGCTTCCTCTGCTGATTTCTGGCGCGTCTCCGAAGGAGGCAAGGAAACGAGCGATTGAGGCCTTGAAAGCAGTCGGTCTCGAGGACTGGCAGTCCCACAAGCCTGCTGAGCTTTCCGGAGGACAGCAACAGAGAGTGACGATAGCACGATCCTTGGTGAACAAGCCCGAGATAGTCTTCGGAGACGAGCCGACGGGCAACTTGGACAGTGAGTCCTCAAGGGAGATCATGGCGCTTCTCAAGAACCTCAACAAGGAGAACAGGCAGACCTTCATCGTCGTCACGCATGACTACACCGTCGGGAGGATGGCAGACAGGATCGTGATGATGAAGGATGGGCTGATTGAGAAGGAGTTTGCGCCCGCGCCATACTGAGAGGTGATGCGCGTTGAACGGCCTAGCTCAGCTAGTCATACTCGTGGGGATTGCGCTGGGAATCATCGCGATCCTTGTCGCGAGGAGAAAGACCCTTGCGAAGATGGCGGTGAGGAACATTGTGAGGAAGAAGAGATTCACGGTCATCATCGTCGTTGGCCTCCTCATCTCGACAGCTATGATATCAGGCTCGCTGGTCGTCGCCGATACCCTCGACTACATCATCAAGAAGGATACCTACGACAGCACTGGATATGTGGACGAAGTGGTGACCGTCAAGGATGATGTGGGCGAGCTGACATTCTTCAACCAGAGCATAGCCAGCGACCTTGTAGCAGACATCGAAGCGGGAACTCTGAGCTACATTGACGGCGCGGCTCCGGCGATAAGAGAGGGCATCACTGTCATCAAGTTGGGGACGAACAACTCTGCGCCCATAGCGTTCATGTTTGCATTCGATCCAGCGCATGTCCTCAACTCGCTCATGAGGGAAGACGAATCCCCCGTGGCGAGCGATGACATCTCAAATGGGAAGGCGGTGCTGAACGAGGAGATTGCAGACAAGATCGAGGCGGGGGCCGGGGACACCGTGCTTGTAATTACCTCGACAGGTTCCACGATCCCTCTCAAGGTCTCCTATGTCGCGAAGAACACTGGAATGGCCAGGTGGCAGAACTCCCAGATAGTCTTCGTGGACCTTGCGTTCGCTCAGTTCACGGTGTTCGACAAGCCCGCGATGATCAACTGCATCGACATCTCCAACACGGGTGGCATTGAGGATGGCTATGTCGTGACCGATGAAGCCATAAACGAGTTGGAAAGCGTCCTTCCAGAGGGATACGACTACGAGTTCTCATCCGTGAAGGAGAATGGCATCGAGTCGGCCCAGCAGACTGCAGACCAGGTCTCGCAGATATTCATTGTGATGAGCATGTTCGCAATCATAGCTGCTGTTGCGCTGATAATCAACATCTTCGTCATGATGGCCGAGGAGAGGAAACCGGAGATGGGCATCTCGAGGGCGATCGGGATGCAGCGCGGAGACCTGACCCAGAGCTTCATGTTCGAGGGCGTGGTGTACGCGCTGCTCGCGTCGATTGTCGGAGCGTTCGTCGGATTGATCATCGCACTGGTCATGATTGCACTTTTCTCCACGGTCTTCGGAGGTGAAGGAATTCAATGGACGCTTCACTTTGAGTGGGTCAGCCTAGCAATCGCCGCATGCGCGGGATTCCTGATAACCATGCTCACTATCATCGTCGCATCGTGGAGGGTGAGCAAGCTCAACATCGTCAGAGCGATACGGGACATACCGGAGCCTCTGCTGACCAAGTCAGAGAAGAGATACATCGGAGTGGGCATCGCCGCGATTGCGATTGGCGTACTCCTCACGCTCGAGAGCTTCTCCTCCAAACAGGCCGCTTCGATAACTGCGGGGCCTGCGCTCGCGGCCCTCGGAGCATCGCTGGTCGCAGTGAGGTACGTCAAGCCCCGGATACCATTCACCCTGTCAGGAGCGTTTCTGATCTACTGGGTGATCGACCCTACGGACATCACGGAAGCCCTTTTCGGGGAGATCATGTCCGGCATTGAGATGTTCATCATATCAGGCCTCGTCCTTGTCGCTGGCGGCGTTCTCGTCGTCATGTTCAACAGCGACCTGCTCCTCGAAGGCCTTGACAGGACCTTTGGCAAGCGCAAGTCCTTGCTTCCCGTGTTCAGGGCGGCGATAAGCTACCCAATGAACAAGAAATTCAGGACCGGGCTGACGCTGTTCATATTCTCCCTGATCATGTTCACGGTTGTTGTCATCGCGATGATTGCGTCGTTCCAACGTGAGAGCGTGGACGCGATCGCACAGAAGTTCTCGGGAGGGTTCGAAATCCTCGGGTTCTCCATGCGAGACATGACCAAGGACAACATCACCGAGGGCCTGGATGACCTGAACGGTACCCTTGGCGCGGGGGTCATCACGCGATTGGAAGCTGCGACAACTGCGCCGATCACCTTGTATCCCGAAGGGGGGAACGAGTCGCACGCCTACACGCTTGTCGGATTTGACGACACGATGCTCCTCGACGGCGGATTCTCGCTGCAGAAACGAGCTGAGGGGTATGAGAGCGACGCCGACGTTTGGGCAGCAATCTCGGGGAACTCGAACCTGGCCATTATAGATGGAAGCGTGGTCCCGCAAATGTATGGCCCGCAATACGGCACACTCACAGTCGGAGTCGGAGAGGAGATCGGGGTCATGCTGCAGTCGGGCAACACGACCAACGTAACGATCGTAGGCATCATGGACCAGATGTTCCTCCAGGGGGTGTTCACTTCGTCGGCGTTCGTCAACTCTGTAGCGCCAGTTTCCCACATGAACATCTTCTACATAGCCACTTCCCACGATTCCCCCGTCCCGGACGACGAGGTCGCGAAGGAACTCGAAAGGGAGTTCGTCGAGTACGGTTTCATCACTTTCGTGATCAAGGACACCGTCGAGACGTTCATGAGCATGGTCTCATCCATAATGCAGCTCATGGAGGTGTTCCTCGGCGTGGGCCTTGTAGTGGGCATCGCCGGCCTGGGAATCATCACGATCAGGAACGTGGCCGAGAGAAGGCAGGAGATCGGCGTGATGAGGGCGATCGGATTCCAGAGAGGGATGATACTGAGCACTTTTCTTCTTGAGACGTCCTTCGTCGCGCTGCTCGGAATCATCATCGGCGTGCTGCTCGGCCTCGCCCTCTCGTACAGGTTGTACGATTGGGGCGGGTTCTCCGAGAACGCGCCCTTCGTGATACCAGGGTTGGAGATCGTGATGCTCACGCTCGTCGCGTTCGTAATAACCCTGGCATCCACACTTCCCCCCTCAAGAAAAGCATCAAGGCTGGCCCCGGCTGAGGCTTTAAGAAGAATCGATTGATACCCTCTGGTTGGTAGCTACAACACCGCTAATACACGGAGCTATTATCCGCCAGACGATGGCTTCAGCAGCCGTGCTAAAGGCCCTTGAAGAACTGAAGATAGGGCGCATAATCCTTGTCTACGACGCGGACGGAAGGGAGGAGGAAACGGACATGGTGATTGCCTCCGAACACGTGACGCCGACCGCCGTGAGGACGCTCAGGAGAGAGGCCGGCGGGCTGATATGCACCACTGCAGATGCGAGGATTCAGGTGAGCCTGGGTTTACCCTTCATGACGGAGCTTTTCCAGGGCATGGCCGACGAGTTTCCGACGATGAGAGGCCTCGCGCCGAATGACATTCCCTACGACGTCAAGTCCGCTTTTGGAATCACGATCAACCACAGGAAGACCTTCACAGGAATAACGGACAACGATCGGGCAATGACTATCAAAGAGTTCGCTGAGCTCTCCAGGAGAGCGCTGACACAGGAGAACGGCTGGGCGAGGAAGGAGTTCGGGAAGAACTTCCGGGCCCCAGGCCACGTCCACCTGCTGAACACGTCCAAGAGGATCCTCGAGACGAGGTTTGGCCACACTGAGCTCGCGACAGCGTTGGTCATCATGGCCGGTTTGGTCCCCTCGGCAACCGTCTGTGAGATGATGGGGGACGATGGAAAGGCGCTCTCCAAGAAACATGCGAAGGAATATGCTGAGAGCCAAGGCCTCGTCTTTCTCGAAGGCGCGGAAATCCTTGATGCCTGGAATGAGTCCAAGAACAGGTGAGCGTCCATGGTGCGAGTCATGGCCACCGGGGTTTTCGACATCATACATCTAGGCCACCTTCACTATCTTGAGGAATCGAAGAAGCTGGGCGATGAGCTCGTTGTCGTTGTCGCAACAGACAGCACTGTGAGGAAGAGGAAGCACGAGCCCATCACGCCCGAGAAGATGAGACTTGAGCTTGTCTCTGCGCTCAAGCCCGTGGACAAGGCTGTCCTCGGCAAGGAGGGCGGAGACATCTACGAGATCGTGAAGGAACTCGGGCCAGACGTGATCACCATAGGCTATGACCAGCCGTTTGACGAGAGAGCTCTCACGCGCGAGCTCCTGAAGAGAGGGATGAAGGTCAAGGTAATCAGGATGCCTCATCTGGATCACGACCTCGACGGAACTCGGAAGATCATCAAGAAGGTGATAGAGTTCCACGAGGTGAACAGGAAGCTCTCGGAGGTCGAGAAGAGATGAAACGGATCGGTGTGGTGGACACGACCTTCGCGAGAGTGGACATGGGCGGCGCAGCAGTTGATGAGCTGAAGAGGACCGGCACAGGTTTCAAAGTCGTTCGAAGAACCGTGCCGGGCATCAAAGATCTGCCCGTCGCCGCGAAGAAGCTCATCGAGGAGGAAGAGTGCGATATCGTCCTGGTCATGGGCATGCCAGGAGCTGATGAGATCGACAAGATGTGCGCACATGAGGCGTCCACAGGCCTCATTCAAGTCCAGCTGCTCACGAACAAACACATTGTCGAGGTGTTCGTACACGAGGACGAGGCGAAGGATATCAAGGAATTGGCGTGGCTCGCGGAAAGGAGAGCGAGAGAGCACGCAGTGAACGCGTACGAC
>CAYOXJ010000004.1:0-14245 GCA_964407905.1 uncultured Thermoplasmata archaeon | reverse complement strand
GGCCCGACAGGCTCGTGAAGAGCGCTGGCAAGGGCCTGAGGCAGGGCTTTGAGGATGTTGGACCAGCGAGATGAGGGTCAAGAGCAGGGAGGTGACTGACATGACAACAAGAATGAGAATAGGCATAGTCTGCAGTGAGTACAACTTCGACATCACGCAGATGATGCTGGAGCGGGCGAAGGAGCACGCGAGGTTCTTGGATGCAGAGGTGACCAGGGTGGTCATGGTCCCAGGAGTCTACGACATACCACTTGCGGTCAAGTCCCTTGTGAAGGACAAGAACGTCGACGGTGTGGTGACCATTGGCGCCGTCATTGAGGGGGAGACCGAGCATGACCAAGTGGTGATCGGACAGGCTGCGAGGAAGATCACGGACTTGGCGGTCGAGTTCGAGAAGCCGGTCGGGCTCGGCATCTCGGGCCCCGGGATGACAAGGCTTCAGGCGCAGGACAGGGTGGACAGAGCGAAGGACGCTGTTGAGAGCGTCGTGAAGCAGTGGAAGGTGCTCAAGTAGCCCGTCAACTGCAAAGTCTATAATACATCCGCGCTCTGCAGAATCGCGTGGGCGAGATACGACTGGGCAAGATACACCTGCGCTGGTGTGACGACTGCAACGTGCCCGTTCTAGAGCAGAGCCATTGCGGCATCTGTGCAGGCAAAACCAGAGAGGTCAAGCTGACGCCTCCAGGGGACGCACGTCCGGCTTTCGAGCACGACATCGCTCGCATCAGACAGCTCGTAGATCACCAATTTGGCCGAGACACGGGATTGCTTGTTCTGCCTGGGGGCAAGATAGTGCTTCTGAACAAGGTTCCGGATATCGACCGAATGGACGAGGTCATCATCGATGGCCAAGTAGCCGGTGCTGTTCGCTTTGACATCTTGCGTGGGGACAGATTCATTCTCAAGCCATATGGCGCCTTGGCCATAGCGCCAAAAGTTCAGCACAGTTGGGTCAAGATAGATCTGGGAGCGGTCGAGCCAATCAGGAAGAGGGGTGCGAGCACTCTCGCGATCGGTGTTCTTGACTGTGATCCTGGCATTCGACCTGGCATGGAGATCCTGGTGCTGGACGCAGGGGGCAACCCTGTCTCAGTGGGCATCTCGAAGATGTCGTCCTCAGAGATCATGGCGCACAAGCGCGGAACAGCAGTCAAGACGAGATGGATCGTAGACGCCGCGCCGAAGGTCGAAAACAGGAAAAGTGCCAACTGGGACGATGTGATAGCGGCGAACAGAGAAGTCATCTCGAGAAGGGTCTCCGAGGCGAGGAAGTTCATCGCCAGAGTCGTCGAGGAACACAGAATCCCGGTGGCGGTCTCCTACAGCGGCGGAAAGGATAGCTTGGCGACCCTCCTTCTTGTGCTGGAATCCGGAATCAGGCCAAAGCTCCTCTTCGTTGACACCGGCCTTGAGTTCGATGAGACAAGAACGAACGTGTCGGCGGTTGCGGAGAGACTCAATCTAGAGCTCATCGTCGAGAGCGCGGGTGATTCGTTCTGGAGGAACGTGGAGCACTTCGGGCCTCCTGCGAAGGATTTCAGGTGGTGCTGCAAGACCTGCAAGCTCGGTCCCGCTACGAGGCTTATTCAGAAGAACTTCCCTGGAGGGGTATTGTCATTCATTGGGCAGAGGGCATACGAGTCAGAGCAGAGAGCGAGAAAGGGCAATGTGTGGAGGAATCCATGGACGCCGAACCAGCTCGGTGCTTCTCCGATTCAGAAATGGACAGCCTTACACGTTTGGATATATCTGATGTCGAGGGGAGCTAGGCCGAATCGGCTATATGAGCAGGGACTCGAGAGGATAGGGTGTTTTATGTGCCCTGCGACGGACCTTGCCGAGCTGAGAATTGTGAGAGAGCTGAGCTCGGAGTACAGACGTTGGCAGGAATTCCTCGATGCGTACGCCCTGCGGACTGGAAAACCGTCCAGCTGGCTCGAGTTTGACCTTTGGCGATGGAAGAGAGTGCCGAAATCTGTCATCGAGGAGATCGGTCTGACGCGCGAACCGACTCCGGATACGACCGAGAGTGACCACGCGCCCCTGGAATTCAGAAGCACTAGCGGCTACAGCCCTTGCGTCGAGGGACTAAGCATGGAAGGCATATTCAGCAAGCACCTCCCCATGGACAGAGTGGCTAACATGCTGAACATAGTTGGAAGCGTTACGACGTCCCCGGATGGCAACATCGCGGAAGTCAAGAAAATGACGGTCTTCGCCGAGGGGCCTGTGATGATCAAAGCGAAAGACGAGCAGGAGCTTCGCACGAAGGCATCCCAGCTCAGAGAGATAGTATTCCGAGCCGTGAATTGTGCCGGATGTGGGATATGCCTCGCAAGATGCCCGAACGATGCACTTGTGTTGAACGGAAGAGTGTCAATTGTGGCGGCCAAGTGCACACACTGTGGAAGCTGTCTGGGACCCTGTCCGGTCGTCGCATTCAGAGAAGAGGAGCTGGACATCTAGCGCAAAACAGACCTTAGAGCTGCCGCGACCTCTGGTGCTCTCGCTCCCCATGGGACGATGCTCACTTTGCCATTCGTCTCATGTCCCTCCTTCACCTTACAGCACTTCACTAGCACAGGCCCTTCGATGCCCTTCTCTTTCATGAGGTCCAGTGGACACATATTGACAAGACGAGGTTCTTGGCCATACACGGCCTTGAATATTCTCGCAGACAAGGCGCACCCAATGAGCGTGACCTCCCTCAAATCGTCTCTGCTGAGCTCCGGCGTCTCATCCAGGAAGAGAACCTTCTTTCCGGCAGCAAGGCCCGAAGCTCTGCACGGGAACATAGTAATCCTCGTGCTGGCTTTCTTGGCGAGCTCATTGACGTTCACTTCGATGACCTTGTATTTGACGAACCTATCTTGCAGATCAGTCTCAAGCGCGTTGCGCACCAGACCAAGCAGCTTTGTCGGAACGGGCGGAACCACATCGAATACGGTCAACTCATAGGGTGGCTCTTCGATGAAGAAAGATACGTGCTCGGCCTTTCCCTTGACAACTACGCATTTGCGCCCTCTAGACTCCCTCAGCGAGCCCATCGAAGTCGCGGAAAGCACCTCCAATGACGAATCCTCGACGAAGGCGGTGTCGCGAGGAAGCGAGAGAATGTGCACAGAGTTGATCGGCTGCAGAACTTCGTTCGACTGCTTCTTCACCACCAGCGCAACGGCCCAATCATTTCCCGAGTTGAACACATAGTACCTTGTTCTGATGTAAGCTCTCTTCCCCCTCAGGAAGCTCTTGATGTTCTCCTCTGTCAGCTTGAAATCGACTGTCTTCACGCTGACCTCCTTGCAGTGGTGGGGAAACATCAGACAGCCCAAACGCCCTAGAGGCTTCATAGTTCTAATAACCATTCACGTCGAACGACTATCATCCAGCTCTCAAGCTAGACACATATCTATCCAAGTCCCTTGAGCCACCACCATAAAGTAGGTCCCTGCAATGAGCGTCTCATCTGCAAGACTCGCAGAAAGCCTTGGATTCAAGGATGGAAGTGTGGTCCGTGATACGCACACTTCCGCGGGAGGTTCCTTGGCAATACGTCCTGCTCGGTGATATGCAAGGAGTGGTCGGGCTCCTGACAGCGTGTCCAGAATCGGATAGCGTCAGGTCTCGGGAGTCTCTTTTGTCACAACAAGCTTCTTTAACCCCTCCCTGAATATCCCAAAGGTCGTCTGAATGAGGGGCTTCCTAGTCCTCGAGGATGGGACAGTTTTCGAGGGGGAGGCTTTCGGGGCACGGAGAGAAGTCTTCGGAGAAGTCGTTTTCGCCACAGGGATGACTGGTTATCAGGAGTCGCTGACAGACCCGTCATATTGCGGACAGATTCTCGTCTCATCCTATCCGCTGATTGGCAACTACGGTGTCAATGCCTATGATTTCCAATCGCGCAAGACTCAAGTTTGGGGATATGCGGTAAGAGAGAAATGCAGTGCTCCGAGCCATCGCGACTGCTCGAAAACGATCGACGAATTCCTATCACATGACAATGTCCCCGGCATCTATGGCATTGACACGCGTTCGCTCATCCGAAGACTGCGCAACAGCGGCACGATGAAAGGGGGGATTTCCAGGGGCAACCCGGACCAATTTCTGGACAAGGTTCGGGAGTTCAAACATCCTGAGGAGTCGAACCTAGTCTCGTTCGTCAGCACGAAAGAGATCGTCAGATTCAACGAAGGGAAGGGCAAGACTGTCGCTCTCTTCGATTGCGGCGTCAAATCGAACATCATCGAAGAACTGACGAAGAGATTCGACGTGATCCAGCTTCCTTTCGATACGCCAGAGGAGAAAGTCAGAGAGCTTCAACCGGACGGCATCTTCATATCGAATGGCCCTGGAAACCCCGCACATCCAGACATGATGGCAACGACTGTTGCGACACTGCGAAGGCTCAAAGAAGATTATCCGATGATGGGCATATGCCTGGGCCATCAGCTCCTCTCACTGATGTTCGGCGCGAAGACCTACAAACTGAAGTTCGGCCATCGCGGCATCAATCAGCCTGTGAGATTCGAGGACAGGGTCTATATTACGTCGCAGAACCACGGCTTTGCGGTCGATGCTAGGTCCGCTGAAGACGCAGGGCTCGAAATCACCTTCGTCAACCTCAACGACGGCACTGTAGAAGGAATGAGACACAAGGAGCTGCCAATCTTCTCCGTGCAGTTCCACCCTGAAGCCCATCCTGGGCCGCAGGACACGGAGTTTCTGTTCGACCGCTTCAAGAAGACGCTGGAGGAGTCCTGATGCCCAAACGCACGGACATCAGGAAACTGATGGTCATAGGCTCGGGGCCCATTGTGATAGGCCAGGCTGCTGAGTTCGATTTTTCGGGTTCACAGGCATGCAGGTCGCTCCGAGAAGAAGGCTACACGACCGTGCTCATCAATTCGAATCCTGCGACGATACAGACAGATCTCGAGATGGCAGATATCGTCTATGTTGAACCTCTGAACGTCGATATGGTCACCAAGATACTCGAAAAGGAGAGGGTACAGGGAATACTCTCGGGAATGGGCGGCCAGACGGCTCTGAACCTCTGCTCTGAGCTTGCTGAGAACGGCACTTTAGAGAAGCTTGGTGTGGAACTCCTCGGAAGCAAGGTCCGAGCCATTGCTCTCTCTGAGGACAGGGAGCTTTTCAGAAGGACTATGCTCGAGCTGAACGAGCCGATACCCAAGAGCAGGACGGTGAACTCGATCGAGGAGGCGAAGGAAGCAGTGCAAGAGATCGGGGACTATCCGGTTCTCGTGCGCCCTGCGTTCACCCTTGGGGGCACTGGGGGAGGCATCGCGCACAGCGAAGAAGACCTTGTCAACATCGCCGGCCGGGGGCTCATATACTCGCGCATCCACCAAGTCCTGATCGAGGAGAGCGTAATAGGCTGGAAGGAGTTTGAGTACGAGGTCATGCGTGATTCGAAGGACAATTGCATCATCGTCTGCAACATGGAGAACCTTGACCCCATGGGCATTCATACGGGAGAGAGCATCGTGGTCGCGCCCGCTCAGACGCTGAGCGATCAAGATCATCAGATGTTGCGCAACGCGACAATCAAGATAATTCGGGCCCTCGGCATTGAGGGCGGGGCAAACATCCAGTTCGCCATTCACCCATCAGCTCGCGAGTACAGAGTGATCGAGGTCAACCCCAGGGTTTCAAGGAGCTCCGCTCTCGCATCCAAGGCCACTGGGTATCCAATCGCACGAGTCGCAGCCAAGATCGCCATTGGGAGAACACTGGACGAAATCCCCAACGCTATCACGAAGAAGACCTGTGCAGCATTCGAGCCATCAATAGATTACGTTGTCATGAAGATCCCGCGATGGCCCTTCGACAAGTTCAGAACTGTCGACAGAAAAATCGGGACGCAGATGAAGAGCACCGGCGAGGTAATGGCAATTGGGCGCAACATACAGGAATCCCTCCTCAAGGCCGTCCGTTCCCTGGAAATCGACAGAGTTGGACTTGAGCCCGAGAAATGGTCCGATGACGAGATCGAAGAAGAACTCGCCCGAGCAACTGATGCGCGGATGTACGCGATAGCAGAAGCAATTAGGCGAGAGATGCCATTGGAGCGCATATGCCAGCTGACTAATTGGGACCGATTCTTCTTGACCAAGATCAGGGAAATAGTCATGATGGAGAACCGGCTCAGGAGAGGCCTGGGCCCTGAGGTGTTGAGAGAGGCAAAAGAGCTCGGCTTCAGCGATGAGTACATATCCTTCTTGACTGGCAAGGAGGAAAGGACGATTCGAAATCTCAGAATCTCGAAGGCAATAGTGCCAACCTTCAAGATGGTCGACACATGTGCCGCGGAGTTCGAAGCTGAGACGCCATATTTCTACTCAACCTACGAACGCGAGTGCGAGGCCAGGCCCTCAGCGAACAGGAAGGTCATCGTAGTCGGTGCGGGGCCCATACGAATCGGACAGGGCATTGAATTCGACTACTGCTGCGTCCACGGCGCACTTGCCCTGAAAGAAGAAGGGATCGACGCTGTGATAATCAACAACAACCCAGAAACCGTATCAACGGATTTCGACACTTCGTCGAGGCTCTACTTCGAGCCGATCACTGTCGAAGACGTTCTGAACGTGATCGAGAAGGAAGATGCTGACGGCATCATTCTTCAGTTCGGAGGACAGACCGCAATCAACCTGGCACTGCCGCTGCAGAGGGAGCTCAAGGGCAAGAAGGCCCGCATCCTCGGGACATCCCCGGATTCGATAGACCTCGCCGAAGATCGCAAGAAATTCTCGAAACTAATGGATGAGCTGGGCATCAAGCAGCCCAAGTCCGGAACGGGGTTCTCCTTCGACGACGTCAAGCACCTTGCTAGTGAGATTGGATATCCGGTGCTGATTCGCCCGAGCTACGTCCTGGGCGGAAGGGCAATGGAGATCGTCTACAATGAAAGTGAGCTCGAGATGTACATGAAAAGCGCGGCGAAGGTCTCGAAAAAGCATCCGATCCTCGTGGACAAGTACCTCAGCCACGCGATAGAGATAGATGTGGACGCTGTGTGCGATGGCACGGCCGTCTACATCGGCGGAATTCTTGAGCACATAGAGGAGGCTGGTGTGCATTCGGGCGATGCCACCATGGTGCTCCCGCCCCAGACGCTGAGCGCCAAGACGATTGCAGAAATAAAGAGGGTGACGAAGAAGGTCGCCCTGGCCTTGAAAACGCTTGGCCTCATCAATCTCCAGCTGGCTTACAAGGACGGAGAGATATGGATGCTGGAGGCGAATCCGAGAGCTAGCAGGACTGTTCCGGTCATTTCGAAAGCCACTGGAGTGCCCCTGGCAAAGGTGGCAACGAAGATCATGTTGGGTAAGACTCTGGAAGAACTGGCACTTAGAGATGAGGCCAGGATCAAGCACGTGGCTGTCAAGGCCTCTGTGTTTCCATTCCTGAAATTGCCCGGAGTGGACAGCATTCTCGGTCCTGAGATGAAGTCAACAGGCGAGGTCATGGGGATTGATGTGGCGTATCCTGCAGCGGTCTGGAAGGCGATGGTGGCATGCGGCCACAAGCTTCCCAGACAAGGCAAGATCTATATCAGCGTCGCAGACGAAGACAAGCCAGAGGCCGCCGCGCTCGCCAAGCGCCTGAAATCAATAGGTTTCGGCATATGCGCCACGAAAGGAACTGCGGATGTGCTCAGGTCGAGAGGCGTAGAAGTGGATACCGTCTACAGAATTTCGGAGCACGGCTCGCCTGACGCGTTGTCCTTGATGAGAAACGGCGACGTCCAGCTGGTCATCAACACACCGACAGAGGCATCGGGGGCAAGAAGAGACGGTTACATGATGAGGCGGCTCGCAGTCGAACTCGAAGTGCCCTTCTTCACGACAATGCAGGGCTCGAAGGCTGCGGTCTTGGCTATGGAGTACGCCGCTAAGAACGAGATGAGAGTAAACGACCTGTCCTTCTTCCACAGGTACAGGTAATTACAGCTGGGCTACCATCGAAGCAATGGTTTTCTCCCGAGTTCCTCGAGCGCATTCGTGTGTCTCGAGCACAATTCGCCTGAAGTAATCTGAGCTCTGACAAGCTCTTCCTGCCTGTGTGAGTTGAAAAGCCTGCAGTCTCTGTCGTCGCAGAACGGATCCAGAGTGAGATGGTACATGATCGCCTGAAGAGTCAACCCCCTCAGTACTTCTGCGAGCCTTGGATCTCCGAAGTCGACGAACCTTCCTTTGAACGATGATTTCAATCGCTCGATTCCGTACTCACTAGCACCTTCGAGCTCCATCTGCTGCTTCAGAATGTAGAACTCCCTGGGCTTCGCCGGTGCCTCAACAACGCCTGGTTTGGACACAATGCTTGGAAATCCGCAAACTATCGTCCTCAGATGATGGCGCATATCATCCCTCGAGAAAGTGGAAATCAGCCGGTCGGTGAACACGACAGATGCGATGCTGAGCGTTCGTCTGCCAGACAGGAAACCAATGAGCAGCTCCCGTAGCCTTCGGCCTTCGTACACTACGCCGCCCACCCGGGCCTTGCCCTGAATGGTTCGAAGCTCGTAGTCAACTTCTCCAAACAAGGGCTCATGGCTCTGCTCCTGCACGTCTGGGTCCTTCACTCTGGCAGATGCCAACGCATATGCCACGGCCTGGAGCTCGCTCTTCTTGATGCTCCCGAAGATGCTCGGCAGAATCTGCACGTCCAAAGACGGAAACAGCTTCTCCAGATACAGCTTAACCTTGCGAAGATCCGAGCCTCCTGGGTTCTCCGATGAGTAGAGGCGCACCTTCCGAAGGCGCGTCTTACTTGTTCTTCTTGAGATAGTCATAGGCGACCTTTGCCCCTTGCCTGCCCGAGAGGAGCATCGAGCCAAAAGTCGGGCCCATCCTCGGCAGGCCGAAGGTTGTGGAAACCGCCATTCCTATCACGACGAGGCCTGGGTGAGCGAATCCGCTGTGTTCGACCACCGCATCCTCGCTCTTCTCTATCCACATTGCACCAAAACCCGGGGTCTTGATCAGGCCGCGCTCTTCTAGTTTCTTTACGACCATTGCGTCGTGGCCCGATGCGTCTATGACCAGCTTGGACTCAAGTGCAACTGGGTCAACACAAGTGATTTGCCTCGGAAGTGCGCTCACCGGGGTCCAATTAACAACTGCACCGGCCACTCTGTTCTTCTCTCTGAGCACGACATCGTCGAACTGGGCCATGTTGAGGATGCTCACGCCGGCTTCGCACGCAGCCGCTATGAGCTTGGAACACGCGAGTGGCCCGGGGGTGACGTACAATCCCTTCTCGAACATCTTGTACTTGATATCCAACTCATCAAGGATCTTCTGGGCGGGAGCCCTGACCGTGATGGTATTCATCAGGAACCCTCCTATCCAGAAGCCACCGCCGAGGTAGTTGTTTCTCTCCACGATGAGCACCTTTACCTTCTTGAGAGCGAGGTCGCGTGCTGCCATGAGACCGCTCGGACCACCTCCGATGACGATGACATCGGTTTCTGCGAAGCCTTCCATGTCTTTCGCGAACTGAGAGATTATCGCGCGCGTGATCGAACTCTCAGACGACTTCTCGAATATGGGCATCTGCTCTCACCAGGTTCTGGAGTGCGCATACCAGATTCCCAAATATAAGGGTTGTCCTACGACACTTCGGAGCACCATTTGGCCAAGGTTCTGGATGTAAGGGACAACGAATATCCCCTCATCCGAAGATAACGTCACTCGCGGAGCGGAGCTAGATTCTGCTCAACGCCCCGCGAACGAGAAGACCCTGGCTCCGCTCCCACCCGTGGGCTTGGAGTTGACTGTGATGGAAATCGATCCTATCTGCAAGATGGAAGTTGATCCGAAGACGGCGAAATGGAAGTCCGAATACAAGGGAAAAGAGTATTTTTTCTGTGCCCCGGGCTGCAAGAAGGCTTTCGACAAGAACCCGGAGAGATTCGTCGGGTAGATTCGGATGCTAGTGCTCGTGTCCGAAGGGACGAGCACCTCCAGCTGATTTCTTGAGCTTCTCGTATTTCTCTCTGTAGAGCTTCTCGCAGGCGCCACAGCAGAGGTAATGGTACTTGCCATCGAGCTTGATCTTGACGCCCTCGTCGTGGATCATGTGGCCGCAGTAGTAGCATCTGATCAGCAGCCCGGCTTCGTCCGTCAGAGCTGCTCTTGGGCTCTCTTTCGAGACTTTCAGGACCATCGCCGTATCCATCTTGGTTATTTCTGGAATCTGAGACAGGGATTCCAGGAACCTCTGGTACCTGATCTGATTGTAGAACGAAAGAAGGCAGAAAGCTCTGGAATCGGAAAGGATGTAGACCTGCCTTACTATCTCCTCATTGCGTATCCTCTCAACGACCTTGTCGAGATCGGAAGGCTTGGATTCCAATATCAGAGCCACTGAGACCTGTCCCAGCAAGTCGGCGTCGAGCAACGTGGAGTAGCCCTTTATGAGGCCCACATCCAACAGCGCCTGGACCCTGGCGCTGACGGTTGGCGTGCTGACGCCTGTCCTCGCGGAGATGTCCCTGAAAGACGCACGACCGTCCTGCTGCAGTTCCCTCAGTATCTTTCTGTCAACCTCGTCTAGGTTCAAGCTCATGATGAGCAGTAGATAGCGGGTGGAGATATCCTTTTCACTTGAAAGGTACGGGTGTCCCCTTTTGGACGGTTGGTAAGAGCCCAATTCTTCATGCTAGAGCATCAGCTCACAGGTCATCACGTGCTGACAATCGAATGCCCATGCCGCCAGGACAATGGGCTACTTCTCTGTCGAATCATATCGCCTGTTTATCAGACTGCAACCCCTGTAGTTCGACTTGCTGCTGGCACACATCTTATCGAAATCGCCCTTGGAGGCCTTCACGCAGCCCCAGCACTGGGTGAACAATCTGTTTGCTTTCACTGAGCGAATTTCTTCACATAGTCTCATGGCATCTTCCCTCGAAATCGCACTTGAAGAACTCTCTTTCATGACGATCCCCTGAGTTCCGAAATACTCGACCTCACTATTGACCTTTCCAGGCAAGATTGATATTAAAAGACCGCTCTTCCAGCGCCATGGCCAATCAAGTGCACGCGGCCCACATCTTGGTGAAGAACGAGAGCCAGGCGAGGGATCTCATGCAGAGAGTGGGCGCAGGTGAGAGTTTTTCCGAACTTGCGAAAAAGCATTCTCAGTGCCCCTCTGGCAGGAGAGGCGGAGACCTTGGATGGTTTGGCAGAGGGCAAATGGTGAAGGAGTTCGAGGACGCGGCTTTTGCTGCGCCGAAGGGAAGCACTGTGGGCCCAATCCGGACTCAGTTCGGATGGCATCTGATCAGAGTGCTTGACCAAAGATGAGTCAATCCCTCAATATCTCTGCAGCCGGGGGCTCCTTCTCGTACCCCAGGGACAAAACGACATAGAGTCCTCCCACGACGAGGGCCCCACCGACGATGATCCAGATGCTCGGAACCTCGTTCTCGAGCAGGAAGTAGGCGAGGACAGATGCGCCGACCGGTTCTCCGAGCACACTGGTGGATATGATGTGCGCAGGAACCTTCTTCAGAGCATAGTTGAACATGGTATGGCCGAAGATCGTTGGCACCAGAGCAAGAAGTGCGAAGAGGATCAGCTCTCGGTTGCTAGTTATGACCAGCTTGTCGCCTGCAGCCGCACCTGAGACAAACAGGAGCACGGCTGAGATTCCGTAGACAGAGAACGCATATGGCGCAACAGAGACGCTCTGCCTCGCGACCCTGCCACAGAGGAAGTATATCCCAGCACAGAGTCCCCCCAAGAACGCAAGCATATCGCCGAATAGGGTACCTGCTCCAACGCTGTAGTCGGTCAGAGAGATGAGAGCGACTCCTGCGAACGCTATCATTATCCCCAGCGCAGCCGCGCGCTTCACGCGCTCCCTGAGGAGGAAATGGGAGACACCGGCGACGAAGATTGGATGCGATGTCACAAGGATGACGGATGTGGACACCAATGTCAATCCAAGCGATACGATCCACAGTCCAAAATGGAAAGTCAATGCAACACTGCTGAGGAATATCAGGAACAGTTCCTTTGGCTTGAGAGACTTGATCTCAGAGAGGCCACCGGTCCAAACCAGATACGGCAAGAGCATCACGCTCGTGATGGCAAGCCTGTAGGCCGCTATCAGGAACGGCGGACTCTCGCTCCACTTGATGAAGATTGAAGCGAAAGAAATGGACACCATGGCAACTGCAATGGCGAGATAAGCGCGGGAGATCTCGCCACTCCTAGCCATCCGGGTCACAACCTACGGGAAGCTACAGAGAGGCTCCATGTTCCAATCAGTAGATCGTGACTCCCTTCACACCCTTCGCTTGACGGATTGCGGGCAACAGCTCGGAAGGAACAGCGCTTTCAGTCACTATGAACAGCTTCGGCTCTTCAGACGTCATCGGGTCGTCCACGATTGCCTGCCTGATGCTGATATTGCCCTTGGCAAGTATCTCTGCAACTGCCGCGATGATACCAGGCTCATGGGCGTTCATGGGGACAATCTCTATTGCGCTCCAGCCCATGGCAGATGCAGCATTCTTCAAGTGGTTGGTCGGCAGGAGCTGTGAGAAGAACTTCAGCAGCGTAGGATCGCTCTTGATAGTATCGATCGTTGATTTCACGACCCTTCGGTCAACGCCTGCGGCACGCGCCAGAGCGGAGTCGGCCACCTGAACATCGCCACACAGTACCTGATCCTTGTCAATCCTAAGACCGTACTTGAGTAGATATCTGGCCACCTTCGCCTGGGACGGATACTTCTCAAAATAGTTGGCGATCTTGTCCCACATAATAATCGATGACAACATATGTACAGTAATAGATTAATATTGCGACCATTGTACGCCTTTAAACTGCCATCCAGTAGCAAGGGCCTTATATGTCCAGCTCTATGGCGAGACACAGTGACAAAGAATAGCACGGTATCCCATCGGTGAGGACATGCTTGGAAAGACCATCAGACTGAGACGGATCTTCGACCAGAAGAGCGAGAAGACCGTCATCATCCCCATGGACCACGGGGTGTCCCTTGGCCCGGTCAAGGGGATTGCCGACATCAGGAGGACAGTTGACAAGATAGCGGAGGGCGGGGCCTCCGCAATCGTTGTCCACAAAGGTCTGGTTCCATATGTTGGCCCATCGGTCGGAAGCAGACTCGCGCTCATAGTCCACTTGTCTGCGAGCACGTCGCTGTCCCCAGACCCCAACAACAAGGTTCTGGTGGCAAGAGTTGACAGCGCCGCTGCGCTCGGCGCTGACGGCATCTCGATTCACTGCAACATCGGCGGTGACAACGAGGAGAAGATGGTCGCGGACCTCGGCGCTGTTTCGGACAGGTGCGGGGAGCTGGGACTGCCATTGCTGGCCATGTGCTACCCGAGGGGCAAGAATGTCAAGAACCAATTCGACCTCGAGCCCGTGAAGCATTGCGCCAGGCTCGCAGCAGAACTCGGTGCCGATGTGGTCAAGACCAACTTCACAGGATCTTCCGATTCCTTCAAGGAGGTGGTGAAAGGAACACCGATCCCAGTCGTGATTGCCGGTGGACCCAAGATGGACTCAGACCAGGCATTGCTCACAATGATAGGCGACGCCATGAAGGCCGGTGCCAAGGGCGTATCGATCGGCAGAAACGTTTTCCAGCACGACGACATCGCGATGATCACGAGAGCCATTGGACGCGTTGTTTTCGAGGGTATGTCGCCTGAGGAAGCTTATAGGCGGTGATGACATGACAGGCCGCCAGATCTGGGTTGGCGCCCTATTCCAGCCCAGCAGTGAAAACAGGAAGAAGATTGTTCTCTCCGCGCTGGAGAACGGATTCGACACCGTAGTCCTCGACAAACGCGATTCAGCGCTCGCAGCCCTGGGCAGGTTCAGGGTCATCACATTCGACGGGAACGATTTCCTCGAGAAAGGAGAGCCCATTGGGACCCTGGTCGAGCTGAAGACCAAGGCCGACGAGACCAGGGCGAAGATGCTGGTAGAGAAAGACACCACAGTGATCATCTCCGCGAAGAACTGGAAGGTCATCCCTCTAGAGAACCTGATAGTCCACTTCCAGGGCTCTGGGTCGAAGTTGATGATGTTGGCTAGGACCGCCCAGGAGGCGAGACTGTTCTTCGAGACCATGGAGCGCGGAGCGGACGGCGTGCTGATGGTCCCTGAGAAACTCGATGAACTGTCCCGACTGAGGAAGCTGATAGAAGAGACCGCGCCCAGACTAGAGC
>CAYOXJ010000003.1:0-26834 GCA_964407905.1 uncultured Thermoplasmata archaeon | reverse complement strand
GCACGATGGCGTTGTATCTTGTGCCCACAGCAGCCGGCTCGGCGACGATAACTGCCACCGCGGGCTCGATGACCGAGACGGTCACTGTGACGGTGACTCCCGGCACGATGGATCATCTGGTCGTCTCGCCTGGTGCGATCAGCCTCGAGACAGGGGGAAGCGCAAGCCTGACAGTGTCGGCGGTCGACATGTATGGAAACGAGATAAGCGTCCCGCTGTTCAGCTGGACCGCGACCATTGGATCCGTCACGCCAGCTGCTGATGGCAGCACTGCCGATTTCGATGCCGGGGATGAGGAGGGCTCGGGCACGATGACCGTGACGGCCAGCGGCAAGAGCACAACCGTCGCAGTCTCTGTGAGCGGAGGTCCGCAGACGTTCGGCCAGACGATGTCACAGCCCTCGTCGATCGCGCTTCTTGTGGCCGTGATCGTGCTAGCCCTGATCGCCCTGCTGCTCTTCATGAAGGTTCAGCAGCTCTCGAGGAAGCTCGCGGAGGGCGGGAAGGACGTCGAGCTGGAAGAGCTGGAGGAACCGACAGAGAAGCAAGAGCCTCCGAAGGACAAGGGGCTGTAGCCAACAAACCGGGGCCTCATCGAGGCCCCTTCTGAGCCATTTACTCTCTCATGCACTAGATCGACGCGTAGCGTTCAACCTCGGGGTCATCCATAACAAGCGTTATTTAGCGCTAAACCTGATTCCGTGCCACCAGCAAACAGTGGTGGTTCAAGGAGGGCGGGAGAATGTATTCTGTGAAGAATAGACTAGCACTGCCTATAGGACTGGTACTTGTTGCGACGATGTTCGCCCCGCTAATGGCTGCTCCGGCAGCGGCGGAGGGCATAGCTGTCGATGGGTTCGAGGTCATTCCTCGGCCTGCGCAGGATTACATGCGCTTCATCCAGGTGAACAACTTCAGATTCGATCCATTGGCCGAGACGCCGGACATACCCTCGCCTCTAAGCTATGACGGCAAGTCCGTTGCCGAAATCTGTTACCACATTGTGCAATTCAAGGGACCGATAACGCCCGATATGAAAAGCTCTCTCGAGTCGACGGGCGTGACGATCCTGTACTACATCAACTACAACGCCTTCATTGGGAAAGCGTCTGAAAGTGCGCTAGACCAGGCTCGGAGCCTGGCATCGGTTCGATGGGCAGGGGCCTTCGAGCCTGCATACAAGCTAAGCCCGAGGCTGTCCGAAAGCTATGACGAAATCGTCAAGAACGCGCTTGCGAAGATGCAGGAATCCGGTGATTCCTCTGGGGCAGTGGTCTTGACCACGAGAGATGGAGCATCCACCAAGAAAGTCCAGATGGAGGCCGACAGCCAGATTTCACTTGCCATCTCCAAGGCGTATGATCAGACCAACGGCGCCCCCGGCAAAGCAACAAAGATGAGTCAACCATCCTGTTCTTATGAGTATGCCCTTCGGACGAGCGGTTCGCGCATCACAGTTGACATCTCCACATTCGAGGCAGCCCGAATTCCTGAGGTTCTCAAGGCGATAGATGCTCTCGGCGGGACGGATATTCAGTACTCTCATTATGTGGGAGGGATGGTTCGCGCTGAAATCGATCGCGGAGCAGTTGCGGATCTCGCACGCGAAGTTGGGGTCATGTGGATAGATAGGTTCGTTCAGCCACAGACCTTCAACGATATCGGAAGATGGGTGACACAGAGCGGTGACGCAGTCTCCTACTCCACTCCGATACACGACCATGGCATCTGGGGAACTGGGCAGACGGTGACACTAGGAGACACGGGCATTGACTACCAACATGACGCCTTCGAAGATCCTTCCAGTCCCACTCCAGGTTCGGGCCACCGGAAAGTGACGGACTACTACGTCCCTCCAAGAGCAATTGGTGACAATATGGATAATGGATGGAACCACGGAACGCATACATCAGGGACGATTGGAGGAGATGACGGTACGTGGCATGTCTATGACGGTGATCCAACAGGGTCAAATGGCACCGTCGGACCTCACGACGGCGAGGCGTTTGACGCGAAGATACAGATGCAAGACATCTCACATATGGATCCTTACGTATTCCCACCTTCCGACATGCATGACATGTGGCAGCCCGCAGTTGACAGAAGCTCGTGGATTCACAGCAACAGCTGGGGATCCGTGTCCGGCGACTACATCAACGGGGCAGTGCAGACTGACGACTTCATCTGGAATAACCAGGAGTTCATTGTCGTGTTCGCTGCGGGCAATGCAGGAGCGTCATATGGCATCATCAATCCGTTCTCGGTTGCCAAGAACTGCATCTCAGTTGGTGCGACTCTGAACGGGAACAGCATGAACAGCGTAGCCGACTTCAGCAGCAGAGGACCCGCAACAGACGGCAGAATCAAACCCGACGTAATGGCGCCGGGCGTCGGCGTTTGGTCGGCCGCAGGAGGCGACCCGGGAGGAGAGCTTGACACCTACAAGCAGGGCAGCGGGACGAGCATGGCCACGCCAATGGTCGCAGCCTCTGCGGCCCTGACAAGGCAGTATTTCATGGAAGGCTGGTATCCAACGGGCACGAAGGAGATTGCCAATGCGTTCACTCCGTCTGCAGCGCTTGTGAAGGGCATCCTGATCAACAGCGCAGTGGAGATGAACGGTGTTGGCGCATATGCCATGGGAGAGAACCGATTCCCCAACGACAACCAGGGCTGGGGCAGAATCCTGCTCGACAATGCACTCCACTTCGAGGAAGACCTTAGAGGTCTTGTAGTCGACGACGACAGGACAGGCATCGACACAGGCACCACCGTGACATATCAACTCGTCATCGGCGATGTGGGGATGCCAGTCGAGATAACGTTAGTATGGTCTGACTACCCTGGCGTTGCGTACACGAACCCGAACCTTGTGAATGACCTTGACCTCACAGTGATGGCGCCCGACGGAACCTCCTATGTTGGCAACGCCTACCAGGGCTACAATCCCGGAGAGTCAATACCGAATCCGGCCGGTGTAAATGCGACCGGAGACCATCTCAACAACGTTGAGAGCGTGCTTGTCATCACAAACGTGCAGGCGGGCATCTGGACGATCGAGGTCTCCGGCTACAATGTCCCGATGGGGCCGCAGCCATACGCGATAGTCATGACCGGTGGCATCGCGACCCAGAAGGGCGTCATTCAGATGGACGAGACGAAGTACCAGTCCAGCGCGACCGTGAACATCAGAGTCGTAGACACGGACCTGAACGTTAACCCTGCCGCACCTGACGTAGCGTGGGCATGGATGTCGAGCACCACTGAGAGCGTCGCGGAGAACGTCACTCTGCTCGAGATCGGCGACGCGACTTGTGTGTTCGTTGGATCGATACAGCTAGAGGACAGTGCGACCTCCCTGCCGGGTGATGACATCCTCCAGGTACAGAACTTGGACACCATCACGGCTGCCTACTACGATGAAGACGATGGTCTTGGCGGAGTCGGCTGGACTTATGACAGTGCCATTGTTGACAACGATCCTCCTACGATATCGGCCGTGAGTGCGATCAACATAAGGTTCAACAGGGCAACCGTTATGTGGACCGCGGACGAGCCTTCCGACTCTGTGCTATACTACGGCCTCAGCGCGCCCCCGACTAGTATCGTGACCGATTCTCGAAGGACGACTTCCCATTCGATAATGCTCGGGATGCTGAGCGAGAATACCACATACTATTTCGCGGTTCAATCAACAGACGAGGCTGGCAATACTGCCTATGATGACAATGGTACAACGTTCTATTGGTTCAGGACGACTGCGAGACCTCCAATACCTCCGCCAAACGTCGAATGGCCGACCTTCCACAACAATCAGCCAAGAGTCGGAGTCTCGCCCTGCGTTTTTGAACCGCCGCTGAACATGATGTGGTCATCCGAGTCGAACTATATGACGAGATGGAGCGGCCCGGTCGTCTCAGAAGGCATGCTGTTCTCGACCTCGCTGGATGGATTCATTAGAGCACGTGATCCCTACACTGGCGATGTGCTGTGGTCGAGGTGTCTTGGAGATGTGGACTACTACACGGGGATCCCGACTGTCGAGAACGGCATGGTCTATGTCATCTTCTACGGCTATTTCGGCGGATCGTTCTACGCCCTCGATGAGTACACCGGTGAAACGGTCTGGAGCCTCGGGCCAGAGTCGGGCTTTGACTTCAATGCGAGAATAGCTCTTGCCTCAGGTGACGGACTCGTGTTCGGTTTGGCCTGGGGAGGAGAGATACTCGCTCTCGATGCCTTCGACGGCTCCCTCTTGTGGTCGTACCAGACCAAGGACCGACCCCAAATAGGAGCAACAATAAGCCAGGGCATGCTGTTCGTGGGGACCCACAACGGCCGAATGCTCGCCCTTGACGAGTTCTCGGGATCAGTCATGTGGGACAAGCAGCTGGATGGCATCGTCACGTCTCCTCCTCTGTTCGCACAGAACAACGTCTATGTGGGGACATATGGCGGCACGATGTGGGCGCTTGACGCCGCCACGGGGAACACAGTCTGGTCAACCTACGGCGTTGGAACCATTGACTACTCGACACCCTCGTATGACGGCGTGAACATATACTTCGGATCCTATGATAATGCCGCCTACTACTGCCTTAATGCGACCGATGGCTCGATTGTCTGGATGTCTTCTGTGGGCGATTCGATTGGGAGCTCCATCGCATATGCAAATGGGTACGTCTACGGCACTTGCTGGGACGGTATCCTGCGGGTGCTCGATGCTTTCAGCGGCGCTGTGCTGTACAGCTACCCGCTGATCTCCTCGCCATCGACCTCCATGCCCGCCATCTCGGACGGGTGGGTCTATGTCGAAGACGATGATGGGCACATCATGGGCTTCTTCGGGCAGATGCCAGTGGGACTGAGAGTGTTGCCGCCGATGCAGACCAAGGATGTTGTTCCAGGGACCACGGTCGACTTCTTCGTGAACGTGACAAACCTTGGTGAGTCAGGTCCTGATACATTCGATGCAACGGTCACACTCGGCGCACTTGGCTGGACAACGGAGCTGTACGAATCCGACGGAACCACGCCGCTCCAGGACTGGGACCTCGATGGGGTACCTGACACAGGCTCGCTGCCAACAGGAAGCGCAGCCACGATCATAGTGCGCGTGACAGTGTCTCCGACCGCAATTGCTGAGGACGAAGAGACAGCGCTGGTAACGTTCACCTCGAGCAACGACGTGACGACATCCAAGGTAGCGAAGGTCACGAGCTACGTGCCCCCGCCTGGGGTCGAGATAACGCCGAGGTTGTACTTCCCACTGAACCCGGGAGACACGGCAACCGCGACGATGCAAGTGCGCAACACAGGCGCATTCCCTGACACGATAGATATCACCGCATGGTCTGACTACGGTTGGCTGACAGGAATCTTCCAAGAAGATGGTGTGACACCACTGGAAGACACCGACTCTGACGAAACCCCAGATACGGGTCTGCTACCAGGCCTCACATCTGCCACGATAGTCGCACAGATCAATGTGCCAATAGATGCCGAGATGGGCACTGTGGACCGAGCATACGTTCACGGCATCTCATCGCGCAACCTGAACGCAAGCGATACGAACGTCGTCGTCGTCGAGCTAGCATTGCCACCTGACAGAGAATGGCCGACATTCCACAACGATAACGAACACAGGGGAATGTCTCCGGCAGTTTTCCAGCCACCTGTTGACCCAATGTGGACTGCCGGACCTTACTTCGCGAGCATGTTCACAGGCCCGGTCATGAAGGACGGTATTGTCTACACCACGACCCTGGATGGCTACATCCGCGCTCATGATGCGTGGACAGGTGAGCTGATATGGGCGAACCTTGTAGGCGGCATCTACTACACTGGCACGCCCACAGTCGAGAACGGCATCGTCTACACCACATTCTACGCTGACCCAGAGAAAGGCTATGTCTGTGCATTCGACGCGTACACCGGTGCGAGGCTCTGGACCGTCGGACCAGAAACGGGCATCGACTTCAATGCAAGAGTTAGTTTGGAAGCGGATGCGGGCCTCGTATTCGGAGCTGCGTGGAGCGGAGAGGTATTCGCTCTCGACGCTTCAACCGGTGACTTGGTCTGGAGCTACAATACTGGTGACTACCCCTACGGTGCCCCCACCATAGCTGCGGGAACGGTGTTCATAGGCACACTCTACAGCAACGCGATGTATGCATTCGGCGAGCTAGCAGGAGCCCTGATATGGACTCGACAGCTCGATGGACTGATTGCTTCTGCATCGCTGGTCGCCATGGGGACTGTCTATGTGGGTACCTCCGCAGGCACGATGTTCGCGCTTGATATGACCTCGGGAGGCATCCTGTGGTCACGGTCAGGCCTAGGCGCGTTCTACTACTCGACCGCTGCGACAGATGGCGAGACCCTGTTCTTTGGCACTGAAACGGGCGTCTTCTATGCGCTCAACGCGCTCGACGGATCCGTAGTCTGGCAAACTCCATCTCCTGATGGAGCGTACATCTGGAGCTCGCCTGCATATGCCAACGGATATGTGTACGCTACTTCCGCGGGTGATTATCTGTATGTTCTCGACGCAGAGACTGGCGAGGTCGTTCAATCCGTGTACCTAGACTCCTGGGAATCGACTTCGAGCCCTGCGGTCTCCGAGGGCGGGGTTTGGCTCCAGGGCTACAACGGTCGGCTGCATGCCTTCATGGGCCAGGTGGCCGTAGGAGTCCGTGTAACACCATCTTCTCAGACGAAAGACGTGGTGCCATCCTCGATTGTCGACTACGTCATCACAGTCGAGAACATTGGCACCTCGGGCCAGGACACATTTGATGCTGTGGTCACGCTCGGTGCTCTGAACTGGACCGCGCAACTCTACGAGTCCGACGGTGTGACGCCTCTCGGCGACTCTGACAGCGATGGCATACCTGACACAGGGTTGCTCCCATCATACGTGCCTGTCGACATCATCGTAAGCGTGACTGTGCCGAGCGACGCTGCGGTGGAAGACCTTGAGACTGCACAAGTCACCTTCACGTCCAACAACGATCCCGCTGTCTCCAAAACAGCAAGTGTTACTAGCTTCGTTCCTCCGCCTGGCGTCAGCATAAGCCCGGGACAATACTTCCAGCTGAATCCAGGGGACAACGCCACTGCGTGGCTGGAGGCCCGCAACGCTGGCGCATTCCCGGACACGATTGACATCACCACATCGTCCAAGATAGGCTGGCCTGTGACACTGCTGCAGGGCGACGGCGCGACACTACTCGAGGACACGGATTCCGATGGCGTGCCCGATACCGGCCTGCTGCCTGGTCTGGTCTCGACAGAGATCGTTGTTGTCGTGCAAGTCCCATCTGACGCTGAGTATGGCATGGTTGAACTGGCAGACGTGATAGGCGTTTCCTCGCTCGACCCAAATGTATCTGACTCAAGCAAGATAGTCATCGAGCTTGCGGGAGAGCCCTCAATCGAATGGCCCACCTTCCACCAGAACTATGCTAGAACGGGTGTCAGCCCGGTGCCTTACGAGCTGCCTCTCAGCTCGTATTCGATCTGGAACTACTACACATACAACACGATGGCTCCGCAGGGACCCATCATCAACGAGGGCAACGTGTACTTCACCGACTGGTGGGGCTCGATGTACTCTTTGAAATCGGGCACAGGTCAACTGAACTGGCGCGAATACCTCGGCAGCCCAGGATACCAGCCGGGACCACCGACGGCAGCCTACGGCAGCATCTTCGTCGCGTTCACGAAAAGCTACGGCAACACGGTAACGTTGTATTGTCTCGACGAGGACACAGGCAACGTAAAATGGTCCTACGGCTCCATAGGAGGCAACAGCACGTATGCCTGCACCTCGCCTGTAGCAGTTGCAGGAATGGTCTTCTGGACTGACTATGCTGGCGGCATGGTCTACGCGAATGATGCGTTCACGGGGAGTCTCATTTGGCGCAGGGCGATGCCAGGAATCGGCTGGGCGACCGAGGGACCAACATATTGGACAGGGATGCTTTTCTGCGTGGATGACATGGGCGATGTCATCGCGCTCGACGCATTCACTGGGGAGGAGATATGGTCCAGGTACTTCAGCGCAAGTATCGAATCAGCACCGGCAATCCTCGATGACAAGCTCCTCGTGGGAGACATCTGGGGAACGCTCTACGCATTGGACCCCTTCACGGGCGAGCAGTTATGGATGGCTACCGGCCTTGCCTCATGGCGGTCCATGAGCACGCCGACCTATGGTGATGGACTGATCTTCCTCGCTGCTCAATACCATACTGACATGGGAAATGGCACGCTGTGGGCCTTGGACGCAGGTACAGGCTCGATAGAATGGTCTTACGCCACCCTTGATCCACTCCAGTCCTCTGCAGTATATGTGAACGGCATTGTGATTGTTGCAGACAACTATGGCTACCTGTACGCTTGGGACGCAGTGACTGGCGGGCTGCTTCAGCGGATTCTTCTAGGATATGGTGTGTCTCCGACAAGCGTTGCCGTCGGCGACGGCATGCTCGTGGTAGGCCACAGCTGGGGCACCGTGAGCGCATATAGCTTCGCAGGAGTGGAGTTCGGAGGCATCGAGATCACGCCGGCAGTGAAAGACGTCACTGTTGCGACCGTAGCGGTGTTCGAGGCACAGGCCCACGACAGCTATGGCAACCCGATATCAGGGGTGGACTTCACCTGGAGCAGTGTTGGTGGCCTAGGCGGAGTGATACCGTCGACGGATTCCGGGAAATTTGCTGCGTATGTGGCCGGAGGAACGGTCGGCGTCGACACGCTACGGGCGGTTGCGGAAGGACGCATGGCGAACGCGACGGTGAACATAGTGGCGGGCGCGACAGACCATGTGATTGTTTCGCCCACAATCGCGGAAGTCGCTGCTGGTGAGAACCTGCAGTTCAGCGCGACAGCTGTGGACAGGTTCGGCAACGAGATTCCGGGCGCGACGTTCACTTGGCAAGTGACCGGCGGCATAGGAACCGTCGACTCAAGCGGGTTGTTCACTGCAGGAACCGCACCTGGAGCAGGGACTGTGACCGCCGCGTCTGGTATTGGAAGCGGCATGGCAGTTGTCGAAGTCGTTCCTGGACCAATGGCAGAACTCGTGGCGACGCCGAATCCGTTGACGATCGATTGTGGAGACACGATGCTCCTCGAGGCACATGGCTACGATTTCTACGGAAATGAGATTCCTGGCCTCTCGTATGATTGGGCCAACGATATCGGCACATTGATCGCGGTGTCTCTCGAGACGGGCACAGTGCTATTCACTGCAGCTGAATTCCCGGGCAGTGGCGAACTGATCGTGACCGCTGAAGGAATGGCAACGATCGTGCCGGTGACGGTTGAGCCCGGGCCTTTGCACAGCATCGCGGTCGCTCCTGATCCTATCGAACTGACCGCGGGCAGCACTACTTCTATGCAGGCAACGCCGATGGACGTCTACGGGAACGAGATAACTGGCCTGACGGTCATCTGGACGGCTAGCAGCGCACTCGGTTCGATCTCGCAGACTGGAGTCTTGACGGCCTCCGACACCGTTGGCTCCGGAACAGTCACCGCGAGCATAGGTTCCATCTCCGGATCAGTCAAGGCAAGAGTCGTCCCCGGACCCATGGCAAGCCTGACAGTGAACCCATCGCCTCTGACTACACCTGCAGGATCTGTGATCACGCTGACCGCTGAGGCTCGGGACGAATACGGCAACTTGATCGACGATGTCGGTGTCACCTGGACGGCCACGCGCGGTACGATCTCGGCACTGTCAGCAGAAGGCACGGCAGCTTTCTATCTCGTGCCAACTCTTGCAGGTTCCGCGACGATAACTGCGACTGCGGGCTCGATGTCCGAGGTCGTCTCGGTGACGGTGTTGCCAGGTGCGATAGACCATCTGGTCGTTTCGCCAACTGCAATCAGCGTCAAGACCGGCGGAAGCGCAAGCCTCACAGTGTCTGCGGTTGACGTGTATGGCAACGAGATCAGCGTGAGCCTGTTCAGCTGGAGCACGACCATTGGGACAGTGATTCCTTCTGCCGATGGGAGAACTGCCAACTTCGACGCCGAAGGGGCCGGCTCTGGCACAATCAATGTGACAGCAGGGGGCAAGAGCGCGTCCGTGGCGGTCGCCGTGAGCGAAGGCCCACAGGGATTTGGAGACAAAATGTCCGAGCCCACGTCGCTTGCATTTATCGCGGCATTGATCATCCTGGCGCTGGTCGCGCTGCTGCTGTTCATGAAAGTTCAGCAGCTCATGAGGAAGCCGGCTGAGGGCGAGAAGGGGGCAGAACAGGAAGAGCTTGACGAACCAATTCAGAGGCAAGAGCCCCCGAAATACGAGGGGCCGTAGCCAACAAACCGGGGCTTCGATGAGGCCCCTTCTGAGCCATTTTCTTCTACCAGGCTCATGGGCCAAGCCACGTCACATTACGAACGACACACTATCTCTGATGGCAGCTCCTCGAAACAGCCTCACGAACATGAGCCCAAACTGCCTCCTGAGCAACATTATCAACGGCTCAAAGGTCACGCAGAGAAATATTCACCCGAAGAGGTCGACGCCAGCCCGCAGGTTCCGCACAATGATGGGGACCAGGGACTTGTTCGTAGCCCTCATACCGCAGTCGGGATGCGCATACGCTATGTTCTCACGGCCAACCTTCCCGACGATCTCTCCAAGCTTGGCCGAAACCGCATCTGGACTGCTGACTTCCAATACGGACAACGGCGTGACGGCAATACATCCGGCCCCGAGCTTCTTTTCATGCCCCTCGAATGACTTGCGGGCAAGATGCTCGATATTAGCTTGCTCATTCCTGCCCGCGAATGCGAAGCTCAGCGTGGATATGTTCTCCAGCCTCAGGAGGTCCTCAATCACGCCGAACCGACCAATGAAGCCGCAAACATGAGCGCTGATCCTCTCGGCGGGGAGCCCTTCTGATACGCGGTCAAGCAGGGCGACCCTGGCTTTCAGATCCTTGTATCCCTGCGACAGGAACGGTTCGTCAATCTGAACATAAGCGCCCTTGTCGGCTATCGCCTTGGCAATCGGTGCAAGGGCGTCTGCTATGTCATCATAGAGAGCGAAGTCCGCGAGGCTCTTGTAGTGGGAGTTGATCTTCCGGCTGGCACAGGTCATTCCGAGAGTGGTCGGTCCCGTGATGGCGACCTTGATCTTGACCTCGGGATACTTTGCCCTGATATAGGCGAGGTCCTGAACCTTGGAGAAATCCTGCGGATCGCTCTGCAAATCAATCTTCCCGACGACGACGGGAGTTCCTCCCTCGATACCCAGGCCGGAGAACGACTCGGCGAAGTACGAGATCATATCCGTCCTCTGCTCACCGTCGGAGAGGATATCGATTCGGTGCTCCCGCTGGAACGCGATAGCTTTGTCTATCGACTCATGCAAGTTCTCACTGAATCTGAATAGACTTCCTATGGTCGTGATCAGCAGCGGTGGCATCTTGGTGGCCAAGAACCCTAGTTGCCTTAAAAGGCTTTTGAACCCAACGTGCTGAAAGGGTTATTGAGCCGCTCCACGGTTACAGGTTTCGTGAAGCTCATAGTGACCTCGTCAGAAGATCCCGCATCGATGAACATAAGGGCGAGGCTCCTTGAAAGATCCGGATGGGCAGAGAAGGGAATCTTCAGCAACCACCCAGCTCTTGCCAAAGACGATTTCCTGATGGTCCAAGTGGACAGGATACATCTCGAGGAGGATTTCATCGACAGAAGGGTGTCAGATGCTCTTGGAGTGAAGTTGGAAGCCACGATATTTGCCTCGCGACACAGAGCGGAATCGCGAATTCCAACTCTCACGGTACATCCTATCGGCAATTTCTCAGCTGCGGAGTTCGGAGGCAAGCCGAATACACTATGCCTGGCCTCGCCTCAGCTCATGACTTCGGCGCTGAGGAACCTTTCGGCGAAAGGTCAAGGGCTCGGCTTCAACATCTCCTTTGAGACAACGCATCATGGCCCGAGCATGGAGGGACCCGCTTTCTACATCGAGATTGGAAGCTATGAGGAGCTCTGGGGAAGAGAGGACGCTGCGGATGCAATTGCTGAAACAATCATCAGCGCAAGAGACGAGCACCATCCAGTCATGGTCTGTGTTGGGGGAGGTCACTACGCTCCGCGGTTTACAGAGATAGCGCTCTCGAGGAAGGTTGCCGTCGGCCATATGGCCGCGAACTATGCCCTTGAGTCGCTAGACGAGGAATTGATAGGTCAGATGGCATACAAGAGCGACGGCGCAAGGAAGGTCTACTTCCACAAGAAGGCCATGGCCAAACCGGCATACAGGCAGCTGCGAGAGAGATTCGCATCCTGTGGTCTTGAGGAGATCAGCAGCAACGATCTGGAACCCCTGTAACATCGATGCCGCACTATACAACGATCGTGCCCTTGAATGCCCTTCCTTCCATAGCATCTCGCAGATTGGCGAGATCCCTTCCTTCGACAATCGCGAGAGTTATCTTGGAACGCTCCAGCACCTTTGCACCAACGGAATCGAAAACGACGCTAGGGCCTGCGCCTGCAGGCGTCGAACCGACGAGTGCAATGAGATCCTCGTGGGTCATCTTTGAGATCCTAGTCGCACCAGGATCTTTCTTCGGGTCCGCACTGTATGCGCCGTCCACGGATGTAGCATTGACGAGTCGCTTGGCCTTGACTCTCTCAGCGAGCAGTGCGGCGACCGCATCCGTGGTGATGCCCGGGCTGACCCCGCCCATGACTACGATCGAGTGAGTCTTCCCAGCCTGCAAGGCTTCATCGTAGTTACTTGGGGGAACGTGGTACGCGCGATCTCCAAGAGCGGTGATCAGCAGTCGAGCGTTCAGGCGCGTGACTTCTATCCCGAGTTCGTCAAGGAAACTCTCGTCCGCACCCAGGTCTCGCCCCGCGCCTATGTAGTAGCGGGCAATCCTTCCGCCTCCCGTCACGACGTAGAGCTTGTAGCTCGAAGACAGACCAATCAGGATCTTTGCGAGCTTACGCAGGTAAGCTGTGTCGCCATCGTCCCTTATCAGGACCGAGCCACCGAGTGACAAAACCACAGGTTCCATCCTGCTCAACCTTTATAATGACGAACGCTCTAACCCGTACAAAAAGCTTCGGACTGGTTCTGGATGGCCGAGCTTACTGATCTCCAGAAGTACGAGTTCCGGAGGAGCCTCGAGGAGGTTCGCAAGCTCTCGGGGAGAGGCACGGAACTCATATCTCTATACATACCCCCTTCGAGACAGATTTCCGACGTCTCGAGCTACCTCCGTAATGAGTATTCTCAATCGTCGAACATCAAATCCGCGAGCACGCGGAAGAACGTGCAGGCAGCGATATCATCGATCCTCTCCCGGCTCAAGAACTTCAGACAGCCTCCAGAGCATGGACTCGTCTTCTTCGTGGGCCACCGATCAATAGGCGCAGACCAGACGGACATGGTCCAGTTCGTGTTGGAGCCGCCTGACCCAGTTCCTACGTTCATCTACAGATGCGACTCGAGCTTCTTCACGGAGCCTCTCGAGGGGATGCTCGAAGAGAAGGAGACATACGGCCTCATAGTCATCGACAGGAGCGAGGCGACGATAGGAGTCCTTCATGGCAAGAGAATCGATCCGATCAAGAACATGCAGTCGCTCGTCCCGAGCAAGCACGGGAGGGGAGGCCAGTCGGCGAGAAGATTCGAGAGGCTCATTGAGATCGCGGCTCACGAGTACTACAAGAAGGTCGCGGACGTGGCGAACGAGTCGTTTCTGGCAGACAAGGATCTGAAGGGGATCTTGGTCGGCGGTCCTGGCCCCACCAAGGACTACTTCGTCAAGAGCGAGTACTTGCACTACGAACTCCAGAAGAAGATCGTGGACACGTTCGACACTGGCTACACGGACGAATACGGGCTGAAGGAGCTCGTGGAGAAAGCCAGGGAGGCGTTGAAGGACCTCGACCTGATGAGAGAGAAGAACCTGATTCAGAAACTGCTGGAGGAAATCAGGAAATCAGATGGTGGGCTGGCGATCTACGGTGAGGAACAGGTCAAGAACGCTTTGATGATAGGCGCAGTCGACACGCTCATAATCTCTGAGGACCTCAGGAGGGTCAGGCTCCAGCTCGAATGTCCCTCCTGCGGATTCAGGAAGGACGTACTCGCCAAGGACTCCACTGAGGAGTTCAAGTGCGACAGATGCCAGACGATTATGAAGAACCGGGAAGTTGATGACCTCGTTAGCGAGCTGCACAAGCTCGCTGATGCGAACAAGTCCAACGTGGAGTTCGTCTCAGGTGAGTCGGAGGAGGGCGAATTGCTCATGAAGGCATTCGGGGGCGTCGCCGGGATACTGCGGTTCAGGATGGGTTGAGACGATGGCCAAGGATGCGTTCCAGGAGTTCAGAGACGAAATCACAACGGACCTTGTGGGAATCCTGAAAGAGTTCAAGACAGAGATCCCAGTGGTCCTCGACAGAGCACCCGAAGGCATGGGAGATCTCTCGTTCCCGTGCTTCCAGCTCTCCAAGAAGCTCAGAAGGGCACCCGACGCGATCGCCAAGGACATCGCGACGAGGGTCAAGCCCCACGGCATGATCGAGAAGGTCGACGCGAAAGGCGGCTATGTGAACTTCTGGGTCGGCCTCGAGAGGCTCGCCCAGGGAGCCATCGACGATGCGCTTTCGAAGAAGGACAAGTTCGGTTCTGGAGATAAGAAAAAGGCTCGCATACTGCTCGAGCACACGAGCGTCAATCCGACAGGGCCGATACACGTGGGAAGGGCCAGGAATCCAATCATAGGGGACACGCTCGCCCGGATACTCCGCCTGGCAGGATACGATGTGAAGACTGAGTTCTATGTGAACGATGTCGGCCGCCAGGTCGTCATCATGGCCTGGGGCGTGAAGCACCTCAAGCTCGATTCGACACCTGAGCGGGACAAGGACGACCACAGATATGTCTTGTTCTACCAACAGGCCAATAGGAAGATGGAGGAAGACCCGCAGGTGCTCGGGGAGATCGACACAATGCTCTACAAGCTCGAGCATGGAGACAAGGAGACCGTCAGACTTGTGAGGGAGAGCTGCGAGAAGGTCCTTGACGCCATAATGGACACGCTCCACAGAGTCAACGTGCATGTAGACTTTTTCGCCTGGGAGTCCAAGTTCGTCGCAGATGGAAGTGTCGACAGGATTATCGAAAGACTGAAGAAGTCGGAGTACTGCAGAGACCTTGAGGGCGCGTACTACCTTGAGCTGGAGACCTTCGGAATCACCGGAAGGGAAACCAAATGGGTCTTCACGCGCTCGGACGGCACGTCGGTGTACACTACAAGGGACCTCGCGTATCACATGGACAAGTTCACCAGGACGGATGTCGCGATAAACGTGCTCGGAGAGGACCACAAGCTTGCGATGCAGGAGTTGGCAGCTGCTCTCTCGATAGTCGGAGTCGACAAGAAGCCCGAGATAGTGTACTACGCCTTCGTCTCCCTGCCCGAGGGAAGGATGTCCACGAGGAAAGGCCTCGCGGTGTATCTTGACGACCTCATCGACGAGGCTGTCGACAGGGCTTACGAGGAGGTCAAGAAGCGCAGGACCGACCTGTCAGAGGAACGGATGAGGCAGGTAGCGAGGATCGTCGGCATTGGCGCGCTGAGGTACAACATCGCCCGGATACAATCAGAGAAGCAGATCGTATTCAAATGGGAGGATGCGCTGAACTTCGAGGGCAGCAGCGCTCCGTTCCTGCAGTATGCTCATGCGCGAGCTTGCTCCATCTTGGCCAAGGCGGGCGAGTGGAGCCACAGATTCGATGCCAAGCAGCTCGTCAATGAGCACGAGAAGAACCTCGCGAAGGTCATCGCCACTTTGCCATCGGTCATTGCAGAATGCGCGGAACACAGGAAGACTCACGTCCTTGCATTGTACGCGCAGGACCTCGCGACGCAATTCAACCAATTCTACAGATACGTTCCCGTGCTGAAATCGGAGGGGGCAACAAGGGACGCGAGGCTTGCTCTTGTCGAGGCAAGCATGTGGGCTCTCAAGAACGCTCTCAGCTGTCTTGGCCTGGAAGCGCCAGAAGAGATGTAGGCCTAGAATTTCAGATTCCACTCATCTCTGGAGTATCGTTCGGCAACCAGCCTTCGCACAGTCTCATGCTCCATAGCGCCGAGGCTTCCTTTCTCAAATTCTACGCCAAAAGCCCCGCACAACTCAGATGTCAGTCTTGATTTCACAAGCTCCATATCCGGAACCGATCCCAGAAGACTTGCGAGCGTCGTGATTCGATTTGACGGGCTCGCGACGGAGGGGTTCTTCGATCTGTCCAATCTGAGGACGGCGTCCATCGCGCCGACATCTGTGTCAACGACGACAGTGCCATGCTGCAGCACCGATTTCTTCCTCCGTAGCTGCGCGTTGCCCGACAACTTCCGCCCTCCGACCTCGACATCGTTCATGGGCCTGAACTTCGCATCTACGCCGAACGAGCTGATCGCTCGGGCAATGGCGGAACAGACGAACTCGAACGATTTCGCTCTGTCTTCCGGGAGGTCCGACTTTCCAACAACAAGACCATATATCAGCTGGCCAGCATCCGTGTATATCGAACTCCCGCCGGACTTCCTCCTGACGATGCTGATTCCCCTTCTCCTGCATTCAGAGAGGTCCAGCGATTCGCCCACCCTCTGGAAATACCCAACGGATATCGTCGGCACCGCTCGTCTGTAGTAATGCAGCGTGTTGGGAACGGCGCCAGCTATGTGCGCTTCCAGAATCGCCTCATCCAGGGCTGCTGATTCCGCAGGTGAGACAAGGCCGCTGTCCACCAGTCTCCAGACATGTGGCATGATTGCTCAGCCCGTGAGAGAATGAAAAGTGATGTTAAGAGGTTTCCTGAGGTTTGAGGGCTACAGCTCTTCCTCGCCGCCCTTCTCCTTCTTCTCGCGCCTCGGGCCCTTCTTCTCACGCCTGGACCAGCGCCCGCGCAGGTAGAGCAGGAGCGGGACCAGCACGATCACCGCTATGACGCCGCCCCACAGGGCCATCTTCTTCCACGACGCTTCCTTGACCTCGAGGGCTTTGGCGTCGCTAACAGTGTACGTGTTCTCCTTCAGCTGGTTCGTGGCTGTGACGTTCACCTTGATCTTGTACGTGCCCTTGTTGTCGAAAGTCCATGGGAACTTCACCTGGACCGTCCCTCCAACAAGCACCGTGTCAACCTGGCTTGTGCCGTTCAGGATCTGCGTCCAGGGCAGGCCAATCTGTTCCTGCGTGCCGTCGGACTTGATGATGTAGAACGTGACAGCGATGTTCGTCGCGTTTGCGCTGCCCATGTTGGTCATGTTGACCACAATGTAGCCCGACTGGCCTTCGGTGAAGCTCAAGGGCTCATATGTGACGCCGGTTATGCGCATGTCAGGCCTGGGGCTGGAGGCAATTGTGATCGTCTTCGGGAGCTTGTGGTAGTTGCCCGCCACATCCGACACGTTCAGCGTCACCGTGACAGGGCCGATCCTGTGGTACTGGTGCGTGACGTTCCAGCCGCCCTGCGCTCCAGTCACGTTAAGCCATGTGCCATCTCCGAAGTACCAGGAATAGTTGAGCTGCGTGTTGTTGTTCAGGTTGTCCTTGGTCGCATTGGCATCAAAGACCAGCGTGTTGTTCTCGACAAGTGTGGTGCTCCAGTTCTTGTCGGCATTCTTCACAGTGAACGATCCAACGGGCTGTGTGGTGTCGTTGACATTCACAGTCATGGTCGTGTTCTTCCAGTGTCCCACGACATCCGTGACATTCAGCACGAGCGTGAAGGTACCGGCGCGCTCATACGAGTGCGTCACGTTCTGCTGGTCCTCGTCCCACGATATGCGGCCTGAGCTGTTGCCGTCACCGTAGTCAAACTCCACATGGTCGATTACGCCTAGCTCGTCACCCGCAGACACTGCGTCATCTGCAGAGGAAGTGGCGTTGAACGTCACTGTCTCCCTCTGGTTCAGCGAAATCGAGTTATCCGTGACGGTCCTGTTCTTCACAGTTATGACAGGCACTGGGTCAAGGCCGTCGCACCGGACTTTTATGGTCGTCCAGTTCTCCAACGCAGGATTGCCCGTGACGTCCCTAACCGTGAGATTGACGGTCAGGAGCTCTGCGGCGGCTGTGTAGTTATGCACGATGGTCTCGTTCATCGTCGTCACAGGTCCAGAGCCGTCCCCGAAGTCCCAGACATACGTAAGCGGGTTGCCGTTCGGGTCTTCGGAGGCGCTGCCGTTGAACGTGACGTTCGCGCCAACCTTGACGATGTACATCGAGACGTTCTTGTCCTCCATGACGGTGTGGCTCGACTCGGAACTGTTGACGGCCGCACCCGCGCTCGCCTTCATCGACTCCTGAACCGTGAGGCCGAGGTCAATACTGCCCGAGCCGTTGTCGGGGTCGATTGTGACCGTCAGGTAGCCCCCCACGAATACATCCGGATCCGCACTCGAGTTCTGCACAAGCTCGAAATCAGGCATCAGGTCGATCGTGTAGACCCTGTCAATTGCAGGACTGTCGTACTTCGCTGTGAAGGCCATGGTGTATATCGGGCTCGTGACAGGCAATGGGTCCTCGCCTGGCGGCGTGTATACAGCGTAGCCGCAGCTGTAGCTGTATACTATGCCAGTTTTGAGAGTCACAGACCCCTCGGTCGAACCCAGGTTGAAGGTGGTGAGCGCATCGTTTGCAAGATAGATCCTGGTATCGTTCACGACAAGCAGCCTAGCGCTCGTGACATCACGAGCTCCTAAGCTCATCATCATCAGCTGGAAGTCAGTGGCCTCATCAGCATCCACGACCCCGTCGGCGTTGCCGTTCAGGTCGATCTGCATCCTGAGGCTTCCGATGTCGGAATAGTTCAGGCCTGAGAACGCATCGTCATAGGACCAGGTCGTGGACAGGGCCAATACGAAGCTCGTGTAGTCGGAGCCATAGGCTATGCTCACATCGTCAGTGCGCTGAGTCTGCGCTGGCAAGGTGATTGACATCGCGGGGGTCGTTGGAGTCACTGTCACCGTGGTTATGTTTGCCGCGGCAGCGTCTGCATCCACGCATAGTATGTAGGAGTGGCCAACGACGGCGTCGAACCTGAAGAAGCCCGTCTGCTTCTCGCTCTTCAGAAGCCTCGCGATCCAGGGAACCGACGGGTCTGAGTCAAGAAGATATGCGACGACGTTCTGCGCGAGCCCGGTGGCCGTGTTGACGAAGCCCGTCACCTGCTTGGCAGTGGTCAGCGTCACGCTCTTGGCGGGGTTGTCCGAATCGACAACGACTGACTCGTAGTAGGTCTGGAATCCGCTGGCCTGCACTATCAGGTAGTAGGTGCCAAGGCTTGACGTGTCGAACATATCCACCTCGACCCATCCATCGGCGTTCGTCTTGCCCTGGGCCACGATCTCCCTCTTGACTGGGTTGTAGAACCCGACCAGTGCATTCTGAATCACAGGACTGACCGTCACATTCCACGTCCACTCCTTGGTCGGGAAAGCACCCAACGTAATCGGTGAGGTCGAGTTGCTGGACAGGCCCTTGAACCTGATCTGCACCTCGCCTCTGGAGTCGTAGTAGTCGTCCGCGGTCACATCCACCCTGTAATATCCTGAGGGTGCATCATAGGCGACGAAGTAGGGCCCAGACGAATACTGGGCTGTGAGCACTTCGCCGGTGTGCACGTTGGTCAGAGTCACCTTGGCTTCGGGGACAGGTAGCGAATACTTCGACTCCACCACAGGCACATATATGTCGTTCGTCCCCGGCGTCTGGCCCTCGTTCGCTCCGGGCAGGACGACCAAGGCAGCCAATGCCATCATCAGCACCAAAAAGCATGCTGATAGCTTGCTCATCGCTCCACTCGTCATTCTACTTCCCCCCTTCCCGGGAACCAAGACACCCATTGGGAAGGTATCCCGGGGAAACCATTGCCCCTTTATAAGCTTTAGCTATGAGTCTGAATGGCACGGACAATAGCCAGCATGCTGTCCCTTCGTGTTCACCGGCCAAGAAACCCTAGGTCACAATCTCCTTGACCTGGTCGGTCTCAATCGCGCGCCTGATCTCCGCCGCCAGCCGTCTGCCCGTGCTCATGTTTGTGCGCCAGGTCGTGTTTCCATAAGGATGCCCGACCCACATGTGCACGTTCGTTCCTCCCCCGACTCTGGGCGCGACATCATAGATGCGGAACCTGAGGTCCTTGTCGATGCAAGTCTGCAAGCAGAACGGGCCTATGATTCCGGGCGGGTAATGCTCCTGCGTGGCCTTCACATACTTCTCGGCCAATTCGAACGCGCCCTCGACCAACGACTCTCGCATCGTTGCGGAATTGTGTCCACATACACTGTACTCGGGCGTTGACTGCGCGCCTATGAGGGTCATCTGTTGCGGCGCGGGCAGCCGCACATGCCCGTCGAGGGAGGTCTCGAACCGCCAGTCCACGCCGAGGAGCTCGATCCTCTCCATCCGATTCTCGAGCGGCGAATAGAAGAAATCCAGGTTGAACACAGGACCGATGACATACTCCTCTATCCTGGCCTGTGCCAGGTCCTCCTCGGTGATAACGTTATGGAACATCAGCTGTCTCGACTTCTCCCTGAACTCTTGATACGATGCGGCGGTGAAGAACCCGCGCTCCAACTTCTTGACCTTGTGGCGCAGCTTGACGATCACGAGCCCGTCGATTTCCTGGGGGTCCTGTATCTTCTTCGGGAATGGCAGGCCCGCTTTGTCCAGAAGCCAGTAGTAGTCCTTCTCTTCTCCGCGCTCCTCGCTCCTCAGCAGGCCCCTGGTTCCGACGAGCGGGACCTCGAATCTGTCTTCTATCTCCTTCAGGTCCACATATGAAGTGAAGGACCTGTTCGGGACGAACAGGACGTTCTCATTCCTCAGCTTCTCCTGGTATGATGGAGCCATCATCTCCTTGAACTTCTTCAGGGTCCAGCAATCATCGACGACACCTCTCATCGCTCTGCCATTCTGGCCGCGCTGACACTTGAAGTACTTCGCATACGTCTTGTCCCGTCCCTCCTGGCAGATCCCAAGTGTCCGGAAGCCCTCCTCGACCGCTCCGTCGCAGACATCCAATGCGGAGTGCGAGGCCACCATCCCTATCTTGGCCTTCTTCAGATCATACCTGTCGACAATCTGGAAAATCCTCTCCCTGTCAATCATCGAGCCGCCCCCCGAGAGCTCAAACAGCTGAGTTGGCCGAGTGATTGGGGTTCATCATATATTACTTTGTTTGATTTGCACGTGGGGGCCTGAGCACGACCTCGTCGAGCCTGATGCCGAGCTGAGCGTTCGTGACCCTGAACCCGAACTTCTCGTACAGCTTCTTGGCACGGGGATAGCTCGTGTGAAGGTACGCTGTCGACACCCTGCCAGCGAGCGCAGTCATGGCGCACCTCATGAGTTCGCCGCCCAGGCCCTCGCCCTGCTTGGCAGGCGTGACGTATATGTCGTATATGAGCCCCACGTCGCCCTCGTATCTGATGATCACAAATCCGCCGTCAACCAGATAGATTGCGTGATTGCCTTCGCCCTTCAGCCTCCGCAGCCGGAACATGGATTGCATCAAAGGCTCGTCGTAGTATTCCGAAAAGAGCCTGACTGCCGCTTTCCTGTTCTCCTTGGAAAGGGGGACAGCTCTATGGTCAAATGGTCTAGGGCCGTCTGCAACCATCCGCCACATGGTCATCGGGTCGTACTGGCGTATGAACCGACCGTAGTCCATCGAGAACACTGCCCAGGACTTCCTCGCCGTGGCGAGGAACTGCACGAGGCAGTCCGCGACCTGGAACAGGTCGTCGTTGTTCGACACGATGAACATCCCCTGTCGTCGCTCTCCCTCCGAGACTATCCTGGCTGTCTCACCATCGTCCGTATAGAACGCCCAGGCCGTCCTGCCTTCCACATCGATGCTGATGCCATTCATGTGGCCAGTGTTCGAAATGTCTGGCTTGAGCCCCCTCTCATCGAACAGATTCGTATCTATTGGTACATCGTATGTGGTCACCATTGAGCAGCGCCTCCTCATCCTTGGCTGGATTGCCCTCTCGGTGTGCCATCGGCAGCGCCTCATGAGCTTCGTGATCGACTGCCTTTTCGTGTCCTGGACCAAAATCCTCTGAAATTGCTCTGCAATCAGCCCCTCGCTGAGCCGCTTCGCGGACTCATCACTGAGCTTGACATTTCTCGGAGAGAGCCTTGCGTAGCCTCTCGCGACGCCCTCTCGCAACGGAACCAGTTCGATGGAAATGGCTCCCTCCGGCGCCTTGACCGTCACGACATCCTCTCTGTTCCCTAGGCCATCGACCGGACGAGCGAGCAATTGGTTCAGCCACGCCTAGAAGAAGTAGAAGCCCACGCCATATTCTCTAGCGCACTTGGCCATCGTTTCGAGCCTGTTGAGCGTGCCCTCGATCCTGCGAACCATCATCTTGCCCTCGGCAGGCGTCTTCTCTCGGAGGACCTTGACCTCCTCCAGAAGCTTCTCCGCATCCTTCGAAGTCAGCACGGTCCTCCTTTCCGCGAGCTCGTTGACCTTGGAGAGCATCGACAGTCCGTACTTCTTGGCGAGTTCTGGGACCGGCGAGCCCGAAGGGCCGAAATTGCCGACACAGCCCTTCTTGCTGTCCCACGAAAGGCCGCACTTCCCGCATGTGGCATACATCTCGTCGAACTCGAGCATGTCCCACTCCGTCACGACATTTTCCTTCCTGGCAGACGACACGAGGTCCTTCCTCTTCTCGGAGGGGACTTTCTCGACGAGAATCCACTTCGTCCTCGCTTCTCTGACGAACGGAGCGAGCATCTTGCGGTCGACCTCATCCTTGACTTTCTCAAGGTACAGGTCGTCGCCTTCGACCTTCAGCCTGGACCTCTTCAGAAACGCATCCAACTTCTCCTTGCCGAGCTCCTCGGCCGCCTTCTTCAGGTCCACGATCTTCTCGACTTCCACATATGCATTCCACCTGCTTGGGTCGTCCAAGAAGACCTTGACCGTTGAGAGCTTCTTCCCCTTGCACAGAGCCTTGTCTGACTCCAACTCGGTAATTGCCATGTTCAGGCCCATCTGTTCACCATCTTCGGGTACGAGGGAGACTTAAGGGGGGAGTAATACTTTTCGGGGAAGTGCCCAGAAATCCCAATAGCCTTAATCTAGTGCTTCGCCTTCACGGCTGATGAAGCCGAAGCTTCAGGAGGAGGGGCGATGACAAGATCCACAATGAGCGTGCTCTCGAAAGGCGACATCGAACAGGTACACCAGAGTGCCCTGCGGGTCTTGGATGAAGTAGGCGTGAAGATCGACAGCCCTTCCGTTCTTGAGATGCTCGCGAAGGCAGGCGCAAAGGTCGATCGCGAAAAGAAGTTGGCGTTCATCAGCGAGAGAATGGTCGCACAGGCTCTGAGGTCGGCTCCTAGGAGGATCAAGCTTTCATCAAGGAGAGGGATCGACTACGACATTCCCCAGGAAGGCGTGCACCTCATATCAACCGATGGTCAGCCACCTGCGGTGTTCGACGTCAACACGCTCAAGAAGCGACCATCCACCTTGAAAGACGTCATCGATTTCGCAGTCCTTGCTGACGCGCTGCCCGAGGTGGATTTCGTATGGCCCACCGTCGTCGCCACCGACATGCCTCCGGCCAAATCATCGTTCTACGAGTTCCTCGCAACGCTTGCATACACTTCCAAGCACGTACAGCATGGCGCGACCTCTCCCGAGGAAGCGGACTTCCAGATAGAGATCGCGTCGGCCATTCTCGGATCCAGGGAGGAGCTGAGGCGAAGGCCAATTTTCTCTGACGTCTGCACGCCGATATCTCCGCTCAGATACGACCAGGGTGAAGCTGAGGCCCTCGTGATCCTCTCGAAAGCGGGGGTGCCGATGGTCCATCTTTCGATGGCCATAGCAGGTGCGGTTACGCCGGTCACGATCGCAGGATCCTTGGCAATTATCAATGCGGAGAACTTGTGCGGGCTGACCATCTCGCAAGTCGCGAATCCTGGTGCGCCCTCGATTTACTCATCCTTTTCGGGCGTCTCAGACCTCAGGACGGGCATATTCGTCTGCGGCACCCCGGAAGGGATACTGATGGATGTGGCAGCAATCGAGATGGCCAGACACTACCGCCTGCCGTCGTGCGCGGGAGGCCCGTCGAACGCTGCGAGGTCCCTCTCGGCAGAGGCGGGTTACCAGACCGCAATGGCGGCAATGGCGTCCTTGCTGGCGGGATCAGACCTCATGGTAGGCCTAGGAGGGCTTGATCGGGCTGGGATGATATCCCTTGAGAAACTGACGATGGACTGCGAAGTCTGGAGATGGCTTGAACGGCTCAGGGTGGGAATCACCATCGACGAATCGACTCTGGGCCTCGATGCGATCAAACGGCAGGGCCCAAGCGGGACCTTCTTGTCGGACCCGCACACCCTCACACACATGAGGAAGGACCTTCTCATACCGCAGGTCACGGGCTATCACAGAAGCGGAGAGCCCGATCTCTCGATCGATGAGCTCATTGAGCATGCCAAGAAGAGGACAAAAGAGCTCCTTGCCTCGCACAGGCCACAGCTTCTCGGCAAGGAGGTCGCCGCCCGAGTAGGCGCTGTTGCGAAGAAGTACGGCATTCTTCTGAAGGATGGTAGGCAGATCTTCGAGCACGCGTGAACGCGCTCACACGCGCCTTTTGAAAAGCTTTTCCAGATCGGCGGGCGAGAGGACAATCATAGTTGGCCGACCATGTTCGCATGTGAACGGGCTCTCTGTTCTCATGAGTTCCGAGACGAGCTGCCGCATCTGCCCTTCGGAGAGCGGGTCGCCCGCTCTGATGGCCGTGTGACAGGCAACTTTCCAGATGACGTCGAGCCCCAGTCTCTTCTGCGCAGACATGTGGACGAGGTCTCCGAGGATGTTCCTGAAGGCCGACTCTCCTTGGGCGACACCGAGGACCGTTGGGATGGACCTCAATGCATGAGAGTCCCTGCCGAACCGTTCGACGACAAATCCTGCGTTCGCCAACGTCTCCCGGTTCTCCTCCAGAACTCTCTCCTCCGAGGCACTGAGACGAATCACCAGCGGTGCGAGCAGTTCCTGAGAGATCTCCTTCCCTGTCTCGACGGACCTCAAGATCGATTCGTAGACAATGCGCTCAGACGCGGCGTGCTGGTCCAGGAGCAATAGGTTTCCACTGCTCTCCGCGAGTATGTACGTATTCATGATCTGCGCCAGCGGAACTACGATTGGGCGCCCTCCCCTGCTGCCGTCCTCCTCGATTGTTCTGAGGAGGGTCTGAACAGACTCCCCCGTCCCCTTCGATGGGATCGCCGTTGACACTTCGAAAGATTCCGAGAACCTGGTCAGGTCGTACTGGAACGAGAGGTCCGGTCCACCAAGAGAGGCCTCGATCGATCGTCGCAAGACTCCTAGGACCGTAGCTTCGTCGTCGAATCTGACCTCGCGTTTGGCAGGATGCACATTGACATCGATTCGTGAGCTGTCAATGAAAATCTTCGCTGCTCCAACGGGATATCTGTCCTTCATAAGCTTGGAACCGTACGCTTCGACGACTGCAGACACGAGCCGCGGGCTCCTGACTGGCCTGTCGTTGACGAAGAGCTTGATATCCGATGGCGAGGACCGAGTGTGTTCAAGCCTTCCCATGTACGCCTCAACCCTGATACCATCTCCTTCAGCCGTTCCGAAGAGCATGTTCTCGGCGACCTTCGGACCGAAGGCCGCTGAGAGAGACCCCCTGATGTCCTCAGCGGGCACGTGTACGAGCTCTGTCCTGTCATTCGCACGAAATGAGAGCGAAAGACCTGGCCTGCAGAGCATGTAGTTGACTGCGACTTCCTTGCAGTGTGTCAGCTCCACTCCTGCGGATTTCAGTGATTTCCTCCTCGCTGGCACATTGTAGAACAGGTCTTCCACACACACTTCCGTTCCGTGGGGACATCCGGCTGCAGACACCGTCCGGATGCTCCCGCCATGAACCACCACCTCGGTGCCCTCGGTGCTCCCGTGCTCTCGCGTTCTCAATGTGACCTTGGAGACCGCAGCTATTGACGAGAGAGCCTCTCCCCGGAAGCCGTATGAGCTGAGCCTCTGCAGGTCCTCAATCGTGGATATCTTGCTCGTCGAGTGACGCTGAAAAGCTGCCTGAGCATCGTCTCGTGACATCCCACATCCATCGTCCCTGACTGAAACCTGTTTTCTGCCGCCGTCCTCGACTGACATCGAGACGGACGTGGCACCGGCGTCTAGCGCGTTCTCGACAAGCTCCTTGAGGACAGATGCCGGCCGCTCCACGACTTCGCCTGCAGCAATCTTGTTCACCGTCACCTCGTCGAGAACCCTGATCTTACCTGCCACTCGATCCCCCGAGTTTCTTCTTGAGTTCGCTGAGCTTCACATACGCCTCCATGGGCGTGAGCTTGGCGAGGTCCAACTTCTTCAGCTCTCCCTCGATGACGGACTCCTTCTCGGGCGTGAGAATGAGAGCTTGTCTCTGAGACCGCTTGCCTGCCTTCACCTCGAGCACGTTCTCCTCCTCGATTCTGCTCAGAACTTGTTCCGCCCTGGCAACGACGTCATGGGGCACCCCTGCTAGTCTAGCGACTTGGATGCCGTAGCTCTTGCTCGCCTTCCCAGGAACCACCTTTCTGAGGAATACCACCTCAGAGCCCTGCTCTTTGACGGCCATCGCGTAGTTCTTGACTCCCTCGAGCGACTCCGCCAGTTCTGTCAGCTGGTGATAGTGAGTGGCGAACAGGGTCTTCGCACCGGCTTTGGAGCGATCGTACAGATGCTCGGACACGGCCCATGCGATCGC
>CAYOXJ010000002.1:0-27959 GCA_964407905.1 uncultured Thermoplasmata archaeon | reverse complement strand
TCCCATCCTGTCGTTCGAGAACGCCCTCGAGGTCAGCGAGACGCGCCTCATCTGGGCCGCAGCTGCTCTGACGACCTTCGGGTGCAAATGGCCCTGGTTGATGGCCGAGTACGAGCTCAGCATATCGATGTACTTCTTCCCTTCAACATCCCAGACCCAGACGCCCCTCGCCCTTGAGATGACCACTGGCAACGGACGATAGTTGTGCGCTCCGTAGGTCTGCTCGAGCTTCATGTAGTCATTCGCCTTCATCCTCAGTCCCTTCTTGACCTTCTTGGACAAACGAATCGGATACTTCTGGCGTTGGAACGGCAACGCGCTCTTAAAACTGTCGTCGGATCTTGACCAAGACGTACGCATTCACTGACCGCTGCGGAATGGCGGCTTAGCATACATCGCGACGGAGATCGTGAACCCCCAGCCAAGAATTGCCATGACCGAGATCGTCTCCGACAGGGGAGTCCCTCCTAGGGCCACGAGAGGGATGCCGAGCAGGGCAACCAGAGCAGAGACGACCCATCCGACCCGCCCGAGGGCTCTCGTTCTGTAGAAGACCTCGGTGAAGAGAATTGTCCCGGCCCACATCGACAGGAAGAACCACACGCTCACGACCGTATGGATATCACCGCAGTCCTCCGTGAAAATGCCGATGGCGACCAACAGCGCTCCTCCCATTGCGGTCATGACCAGAGAGGGCAGGTTTCTCTTCTGACGGCCAACCAGCGGGGCGAGGCCATAGAGCGTGAACAGGACAAGAAGCACGCCTGCGATGACAAGGCCGGAGTTGAAGGCCCACGCGCCTTCCCTCACGCCAAGGTCGCTGAGATAGTTCTCCCCGAAGGTGTATTCGGAATCTAGAGACATAGCCATGGTATAGAGTACACAGAACACAACTACTGCCAGGATGCCGCAGAGTGCTCCGAACCGTGGCGACAGATATCTCATGACGGACGATACGAGAACAATGCCCTTGGACATAATGTTTGAGATGAACCACAGTGGACGTGCAATGCCCGGTTTGCTGCTGCTACCCTCACGCGCTCAAGAAGAGAGTTACTCGATTTCGGGATAACGGTATTAAACAGTCCTTGCCATTGATAGAACCGAAGACTGACGAGGTGCAATTCCCGTGCTATCCCGCTGTCCTGGGTCGTCGTGGTTTCTGCAACCTGTGCCGGAGCCCATAACATGCCCTCACTGCGGCAAGGAGGTCGAGATTTTCACGAGCGAGCAACAGATGAGGTGCTACTACTGCGGTGGCCTTGTCACGCGGGAGAAGCGGCCAAGTTGCTTCGACTGGTGCAAGTACGCCGACGAGTGCATTGCCGAACTTGAGGCGCAGAAGAAGAGCTGCGAGTCCCCCAAGGTTCTGAAGAAGAAATCTCGGGCGTGAGCCTAGCACTGCGAACTATCATTATTCTGAAAGTAGATGCGTCAACTAGGGGTGAGCGTTTTGAACAAAGGATCGAATCCGAAGGTCGAGATAAGACGGATGAAGCCTTCGGACTGCAAGGCTGCTGGTGAGTTCTGCGAGAGGATGATGCATTGGATGGGGGAGAAGTATCTCAAGGACACCTACCCCAGAGAGGCAATGGAATTCGACATCTGGAATCACTCAGCGAAGAGGCTGGCCGAGGACGTTAGGGACCCGGACTCGTTCGCGTTTGTCGCACTGCACAAGGGCGAGATCTGCGGGATCGTCCAGGGAATGATCTTCGGCAAGAGCGGACTTGCGAAGTTCACGTGGGTGGCGGTCCATCCTGAGCATCAGCACGAGGGCATCGGAATAAGGTTGATGACCGCATCAGAGGAATACCTGCGCAAGAAGGGCTGTCACAAGATCTTTCTGAACACGCTGCCCGCGCTAATGCCGGCAATCAAACTGTACATGAAGTTTGGCCTTCTCCCAGACGCATATCTCAGAAAGCACTGGTGGGGCGTGGACTTCTTGCTCATGTCGAAGTGGATCGGGGAGTACAGGAGACTCTGAACTCTGCAAGTACCTCAGAGCCGCGCATTCTTAGGAGCTACCCTGACGACGCCGTAAACTGGCTTTGGCACATCAGGGATAGGATCCGAGACGAACTCGGGAACATGCACAGGCATGCGGTACACTTTGTGGTGGACTTCGTGGCCCTCGACATACAGGCTGCCGTGCGCCCTCAACATCAGCGATGCCACAGCCACGAAGTAGGCTACGGCTACGACGATCGACATCTGCCACATGTAGGTCCAACTGAAGACAATCATCAGCACGGACACCACAGCTCCGAAGATCACGCCTGACACAAGGTCGACAATCACGCCTTTGTCGCTGCTCTCAACGCCGATGTTCGAGTAGTTCACATGGCGCGCGATCTCGCTGATTTCATATCTGACGACTACAAATATCGCTCCGGCCAAGATCAAGCCTGCTAGCGTCAGCAAGGCGTGTATCCACTCACTGGTCATCAGGATGGCCACACACGCAACCACGAAGGATCCCAGGAGTGCGCCCGTTGCTTTCGCGCCCTTGAACAGCCTCAGGCTGGATGGCATCACCGCCTTGCCGAGCGTCCTCGACACTATGGCACCTGAGAACTTGAGCGGCCGGGGGAGTGCCTTCGAGAGTCCATTTGCTAGAGCAGCTGAGTGCTTGACCAGTGTGGGAGTGATGGCGCTCATTATGAAGCACAGCGCTCCAGCGAACGGGTTCAGCTGAGCGCTCATAGTTGCACCCTTCACTCTGCTTCCTACGCTCGCGTACAAGATGGACTCGATGCCCCTTCCGCACATGCTCGTGCCAATAGTCGCCGAGGCACGGGAAGAGAATCCCAGGAAGTAGGCTATGCCAGACATCACGAAGGCCTCGTAGACTACGACCAAGGGCACCGCCAGAGCTATCATCCAGACCACATCGTCGAACATGGCAGGATCTATCATCATCCCGAAGGCCGTGAAGAATATCGCGACGAACGCATCCTTGAATGATTCCAGCTTCGTCTGAATTCGGATCGTGACATTGCTCTCCGCAAGTATCATGCCAATGAAGAACGCGCCAATGATGGGCGGGACATTCATCAGGGAGGCGATCCCCGCTGTGAGGAACACGATGCCCAGAGCGAAGAGGATGAACAGCTCGTCATTCTCAATGCCGCTGAAGAACTTGACGACCCTCGGGACGGCCCAGACTGCGATCCAGACGAAGAACGCGTAGAACGCGGCCATGCCAATCAGCAACTGTCCATACTGAACTGGGCTCGCGTCCGGCTGCACGATCATGCCGCTTGCAACTGCCAGAATTAGCATCGCGATGAAGGTCTCGACGACGACGAGACCTATGAGAAACTCGACCTCTGGACTCGACATGCGCTTCAGATCGAATAGGATCTTCATGGCAATGCTCGTGCTGCTCATCGCAATGACGCCCGCGAGGAACAATGAGTCCAGGAGCGGCCACCCAAGGTATGCGGCGAATGTGAATCCCACGAACAGTCCAACGCTGGTGTCGATGACCGCTAGTATGATCGCTGGGGTGCGGACCTTTCTCAGCTTCGTGAATGAGAACTCAAGACCCACAAAGAACATCAGCATGACAAGGCCGACGTTCGAGAGCACATCGATGAAGCTCGTGTCCCTGATGAGCCCCGTGTACTCTACGCCAAAGAGCTCGAACCTCATCTTCGGGCCGATGAGGATGCCGATCAGGATGTAGCCAACGATGACAGACTGGTTGACCCTCCCAGCGAAGCTGGCGGCTATGAAAGCCAGGAGCATGATCGCTCCGAGCTGGAACAAGAGTTCTGCTTCTGATATCATCCGACCGGCACGTCCCGTCCGAGAGAGAAGATGCTATCTGATCCGGGAAGAATCAGCCTGCATCCCATCCAAGGGCAATAATTGACATTGTCCGTACTTATATCTTTTCGAAAGAAGGCTTTGAGCCAGATATCCAAAATCCTAGTAGCTTCGCTACTAGACCATCAGCGCGGCCCCATGACAACCAGAAGAGCAATGTAGAGAATGTACAACGACCCTGAAGCGAGCATCACCCTGTAGCTGATGCCCTTGTTGTGCCTGATTGAGAAGAACAACCAGGCAGATGCTGCGAGCGCAATGACTATGCTCGCGATGTTGATGGTCTCAAGTTCCCAGCTCGTGAACAATAGGCCTACGCTCACCGGGAAACTGCTCTGGAAGACCATCGCACCAGTGATGTTGCCGAACCCGAGGGTGTCTTTCGAGCGCAGATACCAGATCACGCTGTTGAACTTCTCAGGCAGCTCAGTGGCGATGGGAGCAATGAGGAACGCGAGGATGATAGGGGGCACACCGACTGCCTCCGATACGTCCTCGACCTCGTTGACGAATACCTTTGCTCCGATTATGATGCCGAGCAGCGCTGCAGTGACCTGGAGTGCGATGAGGAAGAATCCCAGACGCCCGTGCTCAGGCACCTTGCAGACACGACACATATAGAGCGCGGGACAGGTGTTTTCCTTCTCCCCTACCTCGTCCTTCAGCGTACGGTGAAGATAGATGACGTATGCGATGACTAACACCCCCGCAACCGTGTAGTTGATGTATGTGTGATCGAAAGAGGTCTGAGCGCCGAGGATGCCGGTCAGGAGCGCCAGGAGATACATGACCATGAAGTATTTCATGTCCCGCTCCGCATGGTCCCTTCTCAGAACAAGATGGTCCTCTCGGTTGCCGCGCCTGTGCCCCCACCAGACGGCAAGGCCTCCGATGAACATCGCGAGGGTGCCGAGCATGAATGGCGCGCCCAGTATCGCGCCCTCGCCAATCTCTTCTCCCTGAGCGTTGGTGCCGAGGAATATGGCAATCAGAGGGACTATCGTCTCGGGCATCGCTGTCCCTACGGCCGCCAAAACGCTGCCCGTGGCGGTCTCGGCCAATCCCAATCTGAGGCCCATCCATTCGATGCCGTTCGTGAACACCTCGCAGCTGACGAGGATTATTGCGAGGCCGGCTATCAGGAGCGCTATGATTGTTAGCTCCATCTCAGACTCTGCACCGCCTATTATCGAGCGGTACTTAAAGGATTCTGAGGGAGTCCGGGCGCGGTGAAGGAGAGGCCAGCGGACACTCTCCCACAAGAATTAAGTACAGACAAAAGCTGACTGCCGAGGCGATGCTCAATATCTTCAGAGGCAGAGGGTTCAGGACGCCATGGCATCTGAGAGTCCTGTACATCTCGACTTTCATCCTAAGAACAGCCTTTGGAGCACTGTTGCTTCTGATCTCGGCCTATGTCATGGGAGACAGAGGTCTTCTCAACGTGGCAATCATTGCGGTCCCGTATCCTCTCGCCGAGATGGTGACAGCCAACTACTTTGGAATACTGAGCGATCGAACAGGAAGAAAGCCGATCATTGTTGCGGGCACGACTTTGGCCGCCATCGTTGTCGCTGCTTACGCTCTCTGGGACAACATCTGGTATCTCACGACCCTGCACGGAATCCATGGCATCGGCGCGGCTGCCACAGTGGCGCCAGCAATCGCCATGATTGCAGACCATGCAGATGCCTGTGACCGAGGCAGGCAGATGGGCTGGTTCGACTACTCAACGTTCCTGGGATACATCATCGGCGCAGTTGTAGGTGGATTCCTTGTTGAGTTCTTGGATGAGCGCGTTGGATTCCTCATCATCGCAGCTCTGCTTGCGATCTCAGCCGTGATGCTCTACACCCTGGTGAAGAGCGAGAAGATGAAACCAAGGTCAGAATACATGGGCGGTTTCACCGAGCTGAGGCGGGTGTTCAAGGTGAGAGAAGTCAGATTGATGTTTCCAATCTGGCTGATAATCGCAACATTGCTCGGAATCGCAATCACCTATCTGCCGATCATATTGTTGAACGCGGAAGTCGAAGGCTCGACCATAGGAATCATGTTCGCGGCAGCAGGAGTTGCCCTCGGACTGTTGCAGCCATTCTGGGGAAAGGTCTCCGACATCGTGGGCAGAATCCCAGTCATGGCCTACGGCGTCCTCAGCATCCTCGGCATAATCGTCATGCTCTTGCTCTTCCCGGAATCCGCTTTCGAGGTCACGGATGATGGCATCAAGTTCCATCTGATGGGGATGATCCCTCTTGGGATCATGGGGTTGGGTGCGGGGGCCTTTGTGCCGTCTGCTCTGGCATTGATGGCGGATTCCTCTGACGCTGAGTGCTACGGCGCCACGATGGGGCTTTACTCGTTTGCTCTCGGGTTTGGCGCCTTCATCGCTGAAAGCCTTGGCCTCGCGATCATCGTGATGACGGGCGAAGAGGAGGCGCCTGCTTGGCTGCTGTACTTCGCAGCTGCTCTGATTGGCATCGCAGTCGTTCTGATGATGGTTTTCTTCGTCTCGACAATCGTCGGAAAGAGAACGGGGAAGAAGGCCAGGTCCGGATGATCGAGATAGATGGATCCATCGGGGAGGGCGGAGGCCAGATTCTCAGGACCTCGATCTCGCTCTCGGCCGTAACTGGCCAGGCCATGAGAATCACCAACATACGCGCTGGCAGGCCGAACCCAGGGCTCTCGCCTCAACATGTCACAAGCATCGAGGCAGTCGCGCAGCTGTGTGATGCCGACGTAGATTGCCTGTTCGCAGGCTCGAAGGAGATAGTCTTCAGGCCGGGCCTTCTTACAGGTGGCGAGTTTGACTTCGATGTCGGGACCGCGGGGAGCATTTCCCTCGTGATCCAGAGTTGCCTGATACCTGCAGTCCTGTCGAAGGCGCGAGTTGCCATGACCGTGAAGGGGGGAACAGATGTGAAATGGTCTCCCCCGATCGATTTCATGAAAATGGTCCACTTGCCGATCCTGGCTAGATTTGGTCCCGCATGTGACCTCAGTCTGGTCTCCCGAGGATTCTACCCCGAGGGCGGTGGCGAGGTCAGAGCCGAGGTGTCCCCGACAGCAAAGCTGCTGCCGGTCGAGCTTGGCGCTCGAGGAAAGGTGCTTGGCATTGAGGGCATCGCCTATGCGCAGAATCTTCCTGACCATGTTATCTCAAGGATGAAGCACTCAGCGCTGAAGAAGCTCCTGGACTTCAGGGAAGTGGTCATAGATGCCGACCTCCGAAAGGGCCACAGCACCGGAGCTGGCATTGTTCTCGCAGCCAGGTGCGAGAACACAATCATCGCTGAATCAGCTCTCGGAGCCAGGGGAATCAGGTCGGAGACGCTCGGCGAGAGATGCGCAATGGACCTGCTTGAGACACTGAGGTCAGGAGCGACGGTCGACGAACACATGCTCGACCAGATACTCCCCTATATGGCTCTCGCAGCCGGCGGATCGAGGATACTCGCTGAGGAGATGACCCCACATGCGGAGACGAACATCATTGTCATAGAGAGATTTCTGGGCAAGAAGTTCCGCACGACAAAGCTCGAGAAGCTAATCGAGATTAGCACGGTCTAGCCATACATGCTCGGCCTGGGGGCTCCCTTGTCCTCCCTCTTTGTCACCGCCTGTTTCTGAATCTCCTTGATGTGCTCCTCAATCCTCTTGGCCTCTTCGAACAAGGGCTTCGCATCGAAATCAATTCCGAGCAGGATATCGTCAATCGCTTCGAGCACGAGCGCAGCGGCCTTCGCGTCTGGGAAATCAGGATGCGCCTCCGCGAGCAACGTCAGGACGTCGAAGTCGCGCTTTCTGCCCTCGTTGAGCAGCACGCCCGCCACGCCAGAGATGACGCCCTCCTCGAATGACTGGATGCCGTGCTCCTTCAGCAACTCGCGGCCGCGTTGCGTGCTCGCAATGCCGAAGACAACGTCCGAGATCTCGGCACTGTCCCTCAGCTCCGGATCGACAACCAAGCCCTCAGGGGAGACGATCATCTTGCAGCGCTGCTCCTCTGCCCAGTCCACGAGCGTATAGGAGATCGGTTTGATCAGGTTCGGCGGCGCTTGGAATTCCGATATGAACGTGACAATCTGGTCTCCGCTCCTCTCCTTGCGACCCGCGTATATCCTGACCGGGCTCAAAGGCTTCGCGTCCCTGATAAGCGAGACCGTCGGAAAGTGGACAGAGTCCATGATTCCAATGTGCTCCATGTCCAAGACCTTGATCAGGTAGTTAGCGGCAATCGAGCTGACCAGACCAACGCTTGGAAAGCCGTCGATTATGGTCGCGCCTTTCATATCGATTCGTTTGAACTCGTGGATCCGCACGTCGTTTCTGCCCACCATCGGTGCCCAAATAAGATAGTTCGCTTATAAGACTTGGGAGATAACCGAGGCACTCGCAATGATGCTGGCCGGGCTCAAAATGGAGTCTTTGTGAGAGGTCGCCATGGACCTTCGAACTCCTTAACCAGAATGCACTGGCCTCTTGAATCCAAAAGCTTCTTATCAAGTTCCACCATGTTAATTCCCGTGGCCTTGAAAGTCGTGATAAACTGCGCAATGTCCGCAGACGGCAAAATCGCACTGAAGACGAGGCGACAAACTCAGATCTCCAACGAAGAGGACAAGAGGAGAGTCCACAAGCTCAGAAGCGCGTCTGATGCTATCCTAGTTGGAGTTGAGACGATTATCTCCGACAATCCGAAGCTCACAGTCAAAGAGAAGTACGTCAAGCATCCCAGACACCCGATAAGAATCGTTCTCGACTCGGACGGGAGGACGCCAAGAAACGCAAACGTTCTCGACGGTGCATCGAGGACGATCGTCGTAACGAACGAGACTTGCGAGAAGGCCTTCCTGAACGCCGAGGCCATAAGATGCGGAAAGAAGGAGGTCAACCTCGAGAGGTTGATGGAGATTCTTGAGAGAAGGGGAATGAGGACACTTCTCGTCGAAGGTGGGTCGAAGGTGATCTGGTCGTTCCTGCGATCCGGCATAGCGGACGAAGTCAACATCTTCATCGGGAGCATGGTCATCGGAGGAGAGAGATCTCCGACGCCAGCAGGCGGTCGTGGAGCCGGTTCAGAGAAGGAGATCGTCGCGCTCAGGCTGAAATCCGCACAAGCTCTCGGAAATGGGGTGCTGCTCCGATACGAGGTGGTCAAGTGACTGAGGGTGCGAGCGGGCCGAAGTTCGTGGCAGACCATATGCTAGGATCGCTCGCCCGATGGCTGAGGATAATGGGCTACGACACAGTTTATGACAAGAACATGGACGATGTTGCCATTGCGCAGCTCGCCCGCGCGGAGAACAGATTCATCCTGACAAGGGACCGAGAACTCGCCAAGGAAGCTGGTGCGCTGCTGATCGAAGAGGAGAACCTCGACTCTCAGCTCAAGGCGGTGTCGACACGATACGGCCTCAAGAAGAATGATAACATGATCAGATGTTCAGTCTGCAATGGAGAGCTCGTCGACCTGCCCAAGGAGCAGGCGAAGGCTCTCGTTCCTGAGGGTGCATTCAACAACAACGACCAGTTCTGGAAATGCTCCAAGTGCGCGAAGGTCTACTGGAAGGGCACGCATTGGCATGGAATAACGGAGCGACTCCAGAAGCTCAACCTAACCTAGTCTCCGCCGCGTTGTCGCCTCCGTGCAGGTGCTCGCTGATGATCTTGCCGCTCGACGAGTTGACGATCATAGCCCCGCGCGTCCCCTCGACACACCACACCGGCAGATAGACAAGTCCCTTCGGTTCGATCGTCACTGTGTCCTTGCCAGTCCTTTTCCTCTCGATTATCTCAGAGTGGCCGAAATCCTTCACAGTCTCGATGTGCGACTTGTACTCCTTAGCCACCATGTTCTGAGCAATCTGTCTCGCCTTCTCATGGTCGATCTTCGGCTCTCTCTTCGAGTATGGTAGCTCAATCGAATCGACGAGTTCGAACCCCCATCGCCAGGTCTCCACATGGCTCGTCAGCGCGTTGACGGCCGCGATGCCGGCCTTCTGACGACCATCCTCCAAGCTGAGCACAAAATGAAAGAGATAGTGCGGCACAAGCTCCAGTTCGTACTTGTATCCTTGTATCTCATGTCGAGCGAGGTACTTCACATCTTCAAGAGTGAAATTGGGCCTGACGATGCGCTCGGTCCTTTCCTCAGCGCTTTCGACGATGACGGGAATGGCCTGCTCTGGTGGCTCGACGAGCTTCTGGGGCAGCTCATCGGAGATGATCTCGTCTATCAGGCTCCTTCCCTTGGTGTTGGCAACCGTCTCGAGCTGCAAGTTGCCGAGCTCATGCTCTATCTCCTCACGGCCCCAGTAGTGCACGCCATTTCTCTGCAAGAAGGATTGAACGCTCTCGTCAACCCTGCCCAAAGATGCGACGACTTTTCGTCCGGGGAACTCTCTAACGTTCCTGATAAAGTCCTGGACATCCTCCAGGAGGAGATCACTTGCGGCCATGACCACGACGGAGACGTCGTCTCTCTTGCCGAAGAGATATCCTTCCCTCTCCTCGACGGAGAAGTCCCTGGACTTCAGTATCTGAACCATGTGGTCCTTGAGAGTGACCAAACCGTCCCCCATCCCAGATTGCGAGGGCTGGATAAAAGGGTTCTCAGATAGCGTGTGCATCCTGGCAGGATTAAATAGCATTGGAGCGTTGCTATTCCCTGGGCTTCCCAGATTAGAGGTGCGGACGCTTGTTGCTCAGGATGTGGGTCCCTGTCGCACTGTTCGTCGCAGGCGCTTGCCTCATAGGCGAGGCAGTTGCGACAGGAGAGGCCGAGGTCTCTCTGGTCGTGATATTCCCTGTCTTCACCGGCTCTAGTGCCGTCTTCCTGCTAGGAACAGTGCTCATACTGCTCAGCTTCATCATCGGCTTCATGATGCTGGCAATAAGCTCTTCTGAGGCTGAGAGCACCAGGACGAAAACGCTCATCACAGAAGCGAAAGGTGAGCCAGATAGGAAGGCTCAATACGGAGGACTCGTGCTGATCGGACCGTTGCCAATAGCCTTCGGCTCGAACAGGAACCTCGCGCTGCTAATGCTTGCCCTGGGCGTGGTCTTGCTCATCATCCTGCTCGGGACGTTTGTTCTGATTGTCAAGTAGTCGCCTCGCCATCTCGTCCAATCCGATGCCGTTCTCTCGGGCCTTCTCCCTCAGCTCGCCGACAACCTGGATATAGACCTTGAAGTCGAGATTCTTCCGACGAACTGCGCGCCCAATCGCTCGCTCGAACTCCTCCTTTCGCTGTTGGATGCTGAGCGCCTCCCTGAGGAGGTCCAGCTGCTCAGGGTCCATCGGCCTGCCCCTTCCGACGCGCCTGACAGATGTCGATGAAGGCCTGAAACATCTCGTACCCGTTGTCCGTGTGCTCGACCTCAGGATGGAATTGCAGGCCGTAGAGCGGCCTGGCCTTGTGCTTCATCGCCTGAACCTGGCAGCTGTCTGAATGAGCAAGAGCAACGAAATCGGGAGGGAGCTTGGTGACCTCGTCATTGTGAGACTCCCAAGCCACGAAAGTGTCTGGCAGGCCCTTGAACAAGTCGTCTTCATCGTCGACAGTGATCAGCATCTTGCCGAACTCGGGCACCTTCGAAGGGCCGGCCTCTCCCCTGAGGTGCGTCGCCATGAACTGGTGGCCTGCGCATATGCCAAGGATTGGCAGGCCCGATCTGTCGATGTACTCCCCGCAGAGGCCCATGGCCTCGATGTTCAGCCCAACCCGAGGCGCCCCGCCCGAGAGGACGAGCCCGTCAGCCCTGATCTTGTCAAGCGGTGTCCTGTTCGGGATGATCTCAGTCTCCACGCCCAGATCTCTGAGGACTCTCCACTCTCTGTGCGTCCACTGACCACCGTTGTCAACGACCAAGATGCGCATGGTCCGTGGAACAGCCCCTGAATATAAAGCCTCTGCTGAGACGAGGATATCATGCTTCAGATGAAAGCCGAATACGACTCAGCCAGCAATGCTGATTCCTGGTGAAATCCTATATAAGCCTGGCAAGAATTTGCTCTCCAGCAATCGAAGGTTGTTTCATTCCCACTCGATTGTCGCCGGGGGCTTGTTCGTAATGTCGTACACCACCCGGTTGACCTTGTCCTTCATCTTGTTCGTGATCTTGATCGAGATCTTCTCGAGGACCTCGTGAGGTATCTTGGAGTAGACAGCGGTCATCGCGTCGACCGAGTCGACGGCTCTCACCGCGATTGTGTATCCGTAAGCTCTTATGTCGCCCTGAACGCCGACGCTCTTCACGGGCAGGAGGACTGCGAAGTACTGCCACGGCAGCTTCATCTTGCCTTCCGCAGCGGCCTTCTCGATCTCCTCTTCCACGATTGCGCACGCCTCCCTTGCGACCCCAACCGCCTCGCGAGTTGCTTCACCCATCACCCTTATTGCCATTGCTGGCCCAGGGAACGGTTGCTTCTCTGCGACCTCGATCTTGAGGACACGAGCGACTTTCCGCACCTCATCCTTGTAGAGATCCCTCAATGGCTCCACAAGCTTGACGTTCATTTCAGCCGGCAATCCGCCAACATTGTGATGCGACTTGATCGTGTCCCTCAGGCCGCCACCGCTCTCGATCCAGTCTGGTGCAATGGTTCCCTGCACTACGTACTCAGTGCCGAACTTCTTGGCTTCTCGTTCGAAGATTCTGATGAACTTCTCACCGATGATCTTCCTTTTATCCTCGGGGTCTGTGACGCCTTTGAGTGCCGCGAAGTACTCATCGCTCGCGTCGACGACAACATGGTTGACGCCAAGGCGCTTGAGCATCTTGTCCACGCTCTCTGTTTCGCCTTTTCTCATGAAGCCAGTGTCGACATACACCGCCAGCAAACGGTCGCCGATCGCTCTGCTCACGAGAGCAGCGCAAACCGTACTGTCCACGCCGCCAGAAGCCGCGATGATGGCTTTGCCCTTGACCTCTTCCTTCATCTTTTTGACTTGGTCCTCGATGAATTTCTCCGCATCGAACATCTAGATCTCGACTTCCTTTGAATCCTGGACGACCATGTCCTTCAGCTTCTTGCGATATTCAGAGAGCGAATTCCGGATCTTCTCATCCTTGAGTGCCATGATCTCGGCTGCGAGCAGTGCCGCGTTGTCTCCTCTGTCCAAACCCACGCCCGCGACAGGCACACCCGGCGGCATCTGCACGACGGACAGAATGGCATCGAGGTTAAGAGCGCCACTGACCGGGACGCCAATGACCGGCTTGATCGTCCTCGCAGCAATGGCGCCCGGGAGAGCCGCGGACAGGCCAGCAATCGCGATGAACACTTCCGCATCGGTCTCCGCAACCAGCTTGTCGACCAGCTCAGGGGTTCTGTGGGCGCTTGCGACCGTGAGGCTGTACTTCACGCCAAGCGCCTTGAGCACGGCGACTGCTTTCTCGGCCACCTTCATGTCACTCTTGCTGCCGAGAACAATCTGGACACTCATCAGAAAAGGTAGAAGGGTAGTTTGTAGAAAAAGGTTTGGTATCTATGATTTCATGATGGCGACGAGGAACACGCCGATCGCGGCAAGGGCGCCTAGAACGCCGGCCACGATGTACAGGAAGGCGTTCCAAATCACTTCGGACAGGTCGACCTCGATCGTGCCATATCCCAGCAGGACCCACACGATGCCTACGACCAGTCCAACGACAAGAAGCACGACGCCGATCATCCTGCTCTTTCCGCTGCCGAAATACGCTGTGAATATGCCCGCCAGCAGCATGAACAGCGCAAAGACTAGTATCAGCACTGTCAAGAACTCTATTGGTTCCATTTCATCCGCCCCCTTCACCAATGGTCTAGAACTTGATTCCTGTCAGGGTCTTAGTATCAATCACGCCCGGTATCGAGCGGACCTTGTCAACAACGACCTGCCCGAGCAGGTTGAAGTCCTCTGCCTCGATCTTCGCAATCAGGTCGTACTCACCGAAGAGAGGATGTAGCTCCACTACCTCCTTCACTTTAAGGAGCTCGTTGTAGACCTCGTGCTCTTTTGCCGGCGCGGTGCTTATGAGTATAAAACCCACGGCCATCTGGTCCTCACCGGTTCCGTATAATGGGATGTTCGGTCATAAAGCTTTCGGGTTGCAGTATCATTTGCCAAATTGCTGGCCGAATCTCTCCGACGCGGCCGGAAAGAGACGTATCCTCACACATCGAGACATCAATCGAATCGAGGTTCACTTCGATCTCCTCGTCACAGGCCTGTGCGCGCAATCTCAGACGCACTTCCTGCGCGCTGCCCTCCTCTGAACCATGTCCCAGGTGGGCATAGTGCTCTGCGCGCCGACACCTTCCACTACGAATGAAGCGGTCGATGCACCCACCCACGCGCATTCTTCTAGCGACAACGATCTGCTCAGGCCCGCATAGAAGCCCGCTCTGAATCCGTCGCCGGCACCCGTTGTGTCAACCACGTTGTCCGGCTGAATCGTGCCCACCAAGATTTCGTCGTCCTCGGTGACTATCCTGCTTCCCTCGCCGCCTCGAGTGTTGACGACCATCTTCACATAGGACAACAGCTCGACGTCCTCCTTCAGGTTGAGGTACGACTTCGCAAGCTCGAGTTCCGATGAGTTCACAAACAGCACATCGCAATACCCCAGAATCGCCCTGAAGCTCTCTGGAGTGTAGACATATGAGAGCTCTTGCGCGGGATCGAAACACACGGTCCTTTTCTTCTTTCTGGCGTGCTTCGCCACCTTGAGCATATATGATGGTCGACCAGTCCCGATGTGCACGAACTTGGAACTGTCGACGGTGTGAGTGCGCACAGGCAGCCTCTCCGCTTCCCTCATCGCGCCCTGGTCGACGAACCCAATCTGATTGTGATCCTTGTCGGAAACCATGATTATGAACGGCGTCCGCTCCCCTCTAACCTTGATCACATCTGTCGTGTCCACGCCGCTCTTTCGCAATGCGTCCATGAATCGCTTCGGAAAATCGTCTCCGACATAGCTTGCGAGGGCGGTCTTGACGTCGAGCGTGGAGGCGATTCTCGCGACATTCGCACCCGTCCCCCCGAAGTGCTCCTGACGGCCCTTCAGCTCAACGCAGGTGTTCGCCTGAGGGAACTGCTCCGAGCTGTAGATGATGTCAATAGCAGTGTGACCATAAACACCCAGGAAATTGCTTCGGCGCACCCCCTCACTCTCGTGTACCGTATCGGCTAGTGCGCTCTTGAAAATTAGGATGCTGGTCTTAAGTAATCGTTTCGGTCATCCTGCAACGAAAACTAGGTTCCCTCTCTCCAGTTCCTGACATACGCCTGCTGCTGTTTAGACAGCTTGTCAATCCTGACTCTCATCGTCTCCAGCTTGAGCTTCGCCACCAGCTCGTCGATGTGATCGGGAACATCGTACACGTCCGGCTCCAGGGTCTGCGCGCTGAGGTCGAGGTACTCCAGGCACAGCGCCTGGATGGAAAAACTCATGTCCATGATCTCGACTGGATGGCCCTGGCCTGCGGCGAGGTTCACAAGCCTGCCGTCCGCTAGAAGGTAGACCCTGCGGTCGTTCTTCAGGAGGTACTCCTCGACGGACTCCCTGACCCGAGAGCGCTTCTTGGACATTTCCTCGAGCGCGGCCTCGGATATCTCATTGTCGAAGTGCCCAGCATTTGCCAAGACGCAGCCGTCCTTGACCACCCTGAGGTCGCTGGCAGTAACGACGTCCTTGCAGCCCGTCGCGGAGACGATGATGTCCGCTTCCTTCGCAGCCTCGGCCATAGGCATGACCGCGAAGCCGTCCAGCTTCGCCTCTATCGCCCTTATCGGGTCGACCTCGCAGATCGTAACATCCGCTCCCATTCCCTTGGCTCGCATGGCTATTCCCCTGCCGCACCAACCATACCCAGCAATCACGAAGTTCTTCCCCGCTATGGTGAGGTTCGTGGAGGACATGATGCCATCCATGGTCGACTGGCCAGTGCCATATCTGTTGTCGAAGAGGTACTTCATGTAGGCGTCGTTGACAGACATCACAGGGAATCTCAGCGCTCCCTCCTGGGCCATCGACCGCAGGCGCATGATGCCAGTGGTCGTCTCCTCATTGGCGCCCTTCACCTTCCCCAGGAGCTCCTTCCGCTTCGAGTGCAGAAGGAAGATGAGGTCGGCGCCATCATCGATGACGTAGTCCGGTCTGACGTCAAGCACCTTGTTCAGCGATTCGTAGTATTCCTTGGTTGTCTGACCCTTTTTGGCGTAGGTCTCGAGGCCGTACTCCTTGTTCAATGCCAGAGCGACGGAATCGTCGGTCGACAAGGGGTTACAGCTCGTAAGCCTAACATCCCCACCGGCCTCCTTAATTGTGAGCGCCAGCACGGCGGTCTTCGCCTCAGTGTGAAGGGCCATGCCCACCTTCAGGCCATCGAAAACTTGCTCCTTGACCATCCTCTCCCTTATCTTCGCAAGGACCTTCATGTGGGTCCGTGCCCACTCAATCCTCCGGATTCCTTTTTCCAGCTGCTCGCCCTTGGCCATGTTACCGCCGTCTAATCGGGTGCTGGCTTAATAACTGTTGTTCTCTGACTGGAGCTCGGTTCACCTCTTCGCTGCGCCGCTCAGGTTGATGGCAATTTCCGCGATGTCAGCGGAGTACAACGCCGCCCTCTCAAGGCTCTCGACAACCCGCGCCAAAGGCACCGCGAACTTGCCCTTGTGGTCCATGACCTGTTGGATCAGTACCTCCCCGTTCTCCCTCAGCCGCTCCGACTCATCCGCCACATCGTTGGCCAACTTGAGGTCCACTCTGAGAAGGGATTCCACAGATCGGTCGAGAACAGAGACTGCTGTTCCCCCGTAGTTCTGCATTTCCCTTGCGATCTTCTCCGGGATCTTCTCGGATGATATTGCACCTGCGCTGTGTGCAATCCGTGCGGCGTGATCCGCAATTCTCTCAAGAGCCTTTGCCGCGGAGAGGTAGAACGACGCCTCAGAGACCCCCAAGCCCATCTTCCTTGCCACAGAGCTGTCACGAACAAGCATGCTCTGCTGCTTAGAAACGAACCAGTAGAGCCTGTCAACTTCGTCGTCCCTCGACACGACATCGCCTGCCAGGTCACGGTTTCCCTCAATCAGTGCCTCCATCGCGTCGACATGCATCGATCGCGACATGAGGTGCATGCGCTTGAGGATCTTCTTCATGTCGAGGTGCGAGTGGTCAGCGACATCCTGGACTGAGATGGAGTTGCTCGATTCCTCCACGATCTCGGATCCGATCACACGCCGAGTGAAGTCCCTCACCGCCTTTCTCACATCTGGAGGAATCCTGGTCCGGGCCCTGACAACAATCTCGTCATGACCGGAAATGTACAACCCTATCAACCTTCTCAGAAAGTGGGTGCTGTTCTCCTCATCTTCAACGAGTATCTCCGTCTTCGACGTTGCCTTCCTGCTGCCAAGAGTGGGATCGAGAACAAGGAGGCCATTGTTGTCGATGACCATCGATACAAGGTCTCCCTCCTTCAACTTGGACGCGATAACCCAGTGCTTCGGGAGCGAGACAATATACGTTGACCCCCCTGTTTTCTGAAGCTTTCGAGTCTCCATGATTTCGACCTCGCACAGCTCCTTCCAGATAGCCTCTATAGGCCTCAATACATGAGACGCATATTAGTTGGTTCCTATATAGATACTATATAGACTATAGCCAACCGTGCCTCTACCGGCTCTATTTTCGGAAGGCATTTGGACTCGTAGGATAAGTCGTGTTCGAAAACGAGAGAGGAAGAACATGCGCTGCGAGCTCAAAGCCGAAGAGAGGCCAGGAATAGAAGAGAGGAAACTGTACGACGAAGTTCCGCCAGAAGATCTGGATATCGAGTTCAGACTGAAGTAGTCTCTAGAACAGACGTCAAGAACAGGTGAACCGCATGAACGAGAGTGAAAAGAACACAGAACAGAGGCGCGAAGAAAGAGTGGCTATGCCCCACAAGGGAGGGAGGACGACGGTTATCATCCTAGCAACGGTTCTCACCGTGGTAATAGTGATTGCCGCTGCGTTCGCGACCGGGATTCTATCGTTAGGATCTCAAGAAGAGAGCGTGACGCTCACAGGAGCTGGGGCCACTTTTCCCATGCCGCTAATCCTCAAATGGGCAGATGAGTACTACAACGAGACCGACGGCAGAGTTCAGATAAACTACGGAGGTGGCGGGAGCGGAGCGGGGATAACCCAAATCAAGGAGAAGCAGGTGGATTTCGCTGGCAGTGACGCACCGCTGAGCTCCTCTGATTCATCGAGCTACGGTCTTGTACACATACCCGAGACACTGGGTGCCGTCGTCGCAGCCTACAACTTGCCCGGAATCAGCACGCTGAAGCTGGACGGGGACACGATAGCGAAGATCTTCATGAAGAACATCACGGCCTGGAACGACCCTGCGATTGCAGCGTTCAATCCAGGAATAACACTGCCGTCCAACGACATCGCCACGGTCGTCCGATCGGACTCGTCTGGAACCACTTTCGTGTTCTCAGGATATCTCGCGATAGTCAGCAACACCTTCGACGCAACCTACGGCCAAGGAAAGACGGTTGCCTGGCCGAGTGGAACAATCGCTCAGGCCGGCAACTCCGGAGTCGCGCAGGCAGTGCAGGGCACTTCATATTCTGTCGGATACATCGAGCTGTCATACGCGCTTGCGAATGCTATGCCCTTCGCGCAGGTGAAAAACCAGGCCGGCAACTTCATCACCGCATCGCTCGAGACGACTGCCGCAGCTGCTGCCGCGGCTGTGCCAACGTTACCAGCCGGTGACGGCGACTGGTCCCATGTGAACGTGCTGAACGCTCCAGGTGAGAACTCATACCCCATCGCGAGCTTCACCTACATCCTGATCTACAAAGAGCTCTACAGCGACCAGACGAAGATGAACAAGACAGCTGCAAAAGAGCTCGTCAACTTCCTGTGGTGGGCGGTTCACGAGAAGGGCCAATCGTACGCTGACGACCTTGACTACGCGCCCCTGCCGGCAACTGTCGTGACCCTGAACGAGGAAACGCTCAGGATGATCACGTACCAGGGTGAACCAGTTTTGTGACGTCAGAGGCAAAACCTATCAAAACCATTTCAAAACACATTTCTCCCGAGCAAGCGAAAAGATCTGCACAGGGAGCCAAGAATGGCGTCTGAAAAGGGAAGCAAACAGTCGGCACTCGTCCGCTCATCCGCTGCGGACCCGCTCTTCCATTACTTCACGATGAGTATTGGTCTGGCTGTGATCGCGCTGCTGGGCTACATGGTTCTCAAGCTGATTGGCGACGCTTGGCATTCAATCACGTATTTCGAAGGGCGCTTCCTGACGAGCGCTGTCTGGAACCCGAGGGAGGATGTGTATTCGGCGCTGCCGTTCATCTTCGGCACACTAACGACATCGGCCATTGCTATACTAATTGGCGTGCCGCTGAGCATAGGCATAGCGATCTACCTCTCAGAGCTGGCACCCCCATGGATCAGGGAACCGTTGTCTTTCCTTGTCGAGCTCCTCGCAGCGGTCCCGAGCGTCATCTATGGACTCTGGGCGATGTACGCGCTAAGGCCCGTTCTGATGAACGACGTGGAGCCGTTCTTGCAGAGCATTTTGGGATGGACGCCGTTCTTCCAAGGGACAGGGTTCGGCATAGACAAGCTCGCAGCAGGCATCATACTAGCGGTCATGATCATCCCGACTGTCGCATCAGTCTCCAAAGAGAGCCTGATGGCCGTGCCAGATTCCCAGCGCGAGGCTGCGCTGAGCCTTGGAGCGACAAGGTACGAGACCACTAGAATGGCCGTTCTTACCTACGCCCGCTCAGGCATGTTCGGCGCTGCAATACTGGGGCTTGGAAGAGCTGTTGGCGAGACGATGGCCGTCACGATGACCATCGGGAACGCGAATATGATATCGTGGTCCCTTCTTGATCCCGGCCAGACAATGGCAAGCGTCATTGCCAACAACTGGCAGGAAGCTGAGGGCCTAATGCTGTCAGCGCTGATCGAGATCGGCGTAGTGCTGTTTTTCGTCGCACTCATAGTCAACGTTATCGCTCGACTGATGGTCGGGAAAGTGCTGAAAGCAGTTCCAATGACTGGAGGGGGATTGTGAGGAGCTACAAGGCCCGGAAGTTCAAGAACCAGCTCGCTTCCCTGCTGGCGTTCGGGTGCGTTCTTCTGGCTCTCATCCCCCTCGTATCCATTCTAATAGAGGTCATTGTGAGGGGGTTGCCCGCCATTGACTGGAACTTCCTGACGAACAGGACCATGAGTTCCGGCAATCCGGAATCCGGTATCGGGAACGCCATCGTCGGTTCGGTGCTTCTCGTGGGCTGGGCGTGCTTGATCGGCCTTCCGCTGGGAATTCTAACTGGAATCTACGTCTCAGAATACGGGAACAATTGGATAGGCAACTCGATGAGGTTCTTCAACGACGTTCTGGCTAACTTCCCATCCATCGTCGTGGGCCTGTTCGCGTACTCGCTCCTCGTGACCGTCGTCGGATTCTCACTCATCTCGGGCGCGTTTGCCCTCGCAATAATCATGATACCGATCGTGGCGAACACAACTGAAGAGGCCCTCAAGATGGTTCCCAACTCACTGAGAGAGGCGTCCCTGGCGCTGGGGGTTCCACGCTGGAGGACGGTCATCAAGGTGATCATTTCAAATGGCAGGGCTGGGCTCGTGACAGGGGCGCTGTTGTCGATCGCGCGCATCGCAGGAGAGACCGCTCCGCTGCTGCTGACATCTTTCGGAAACCCATTCTGGTCAACAGGCCTATTCAACCCGGTGGCCGCGCTGCCGCTAACTATATTCAGGAACGCGATGTCGCCTTACGCAGACCTCCAGCAACAGGCCTGGGGGGCTGCGCTCGTGCTGATAGTCATGGTGCTTTCCCTCAATGTCATAGTCAGGCTTCTGACTCGTAGCAGGTTCAAGAACAGGACAAAGGCGGTGAACAGGAAATGGTTGGCAAAATCGAGACCAAGCGTTTGAACGCATATTTCGGGGACGTCCATGCAATCAAGGACGTCGATCTCAGCATCCCCAGCAACAAGATCACGGCCATAATAGGGCCTTCTGGATGCGGCAAGTCCACACTAATCAGATGCATGAACAGGATGCACGAGGTTGTCAGGGGCACGAGGGTCACGGGCAAAGTGATCATCGATGGCAGAGACATCTATGCCCCAGGAACGGACTCGGTGCTCGTGCGCAGGAAGGTCGGAATGGTGTTCCAGAAACCGAACCCGTTCCCCACGATGAACATCTACGATAACGTGGTTGCAGGGCTGAGGTTGAACGGTGAACGAGATTGGAAAATCCTCGACGCGACAGCAGAGCGGAGCCTCAAGCTCGCGGCTCTGTGGGACGAGGTGAAGGACCATCTGGATGCTTCGGGCGTCAGCATATCTGGCGGACAGCAACAGAGGCTGTGCATCGCGAGGGCGCTCGCCGTCGAGCCCGAAGTGCTCCTCCTGGACGAGCCGTGCTCTGCCCTTGACCCCATCGCCACAGCGAAGATAGAGGACCTTCTGTTCGACCTCAAGCGGAGCTACACTTTGGTCATCGTCACGCACAACATGCAGCAGGCCGCGCGTATTGCAGACTACACCGCCTTCATGTACTTGGGCGAACTCGTGGAGTTCGGAGAGACCACGAAGATATTCGAGAATCCGGAGAAGGAACTGACCGAGAAGTACATCACAGGGAGGTTCGGATAGCATGACACCAAGGAAGGCCTACCAGACGGAACTCGAGGAATTGGACAGACTCGTAGATCTGATGGCGGGAAAGGCGCAGAATGCAATCGCTCTCGCAGTCAAGTCCTTCGAGAAGCTCGACCCGGAGCTAGCCGACGAGGTCATAAAGATAGATTCCGAGATGTACCAGCTGAACATCAAGATCGAGAAGAAATGCCTTGAGGTCATCGCGCTCCAGTCACCAGTCGCGAAGGACCTCAGGACTGTCGGCACGTACCTCAAGGTCATCACGGACTTCGACAGGATAGGCAGGTACGCCAGGGACATTGCCGAGGTCACCCACCGTTCGGGAGATAAGGCCCATTTCAAGCCTCTCGTGAGCATCCCGCACATCGCGGACATGGCCTCTCGAATGGTCGAGATGTCAGTGAAGGCATTCATCGACAGGGACGTCGGTCTGACAAAGGACGTGTTCGAGCTTGAGGACAAGGTCGACTCGCTATACGATGAGATCTTTCGTGAGGTCATCACTTACATGATGGAGGATTCGAAGAAGATCGGGATAGGCATCAACTACATGCTTGTCGCCAGGTACCTCGAGAGAATCGCAGACCACGCGTGCAACATCTCCGAGCGCACCATATACATGGTCACGGGCGAGAGGTTCGTGAAAGAATGAGCGAAGGAATCACTTGAGCGCGAGGAAGCTCTTCAGGTTCCTCGCCATGAGATTCGAGACCTTCTTCAGGTTCTCGTCCCTGTTGTACTTCGACAGTGCCGTCTTCGCGGCCTCCGGACTATCCTTGAGGTCCTGGACATTGAGAACCAGCTCGGGGATAGCCCGGGTGACCTCGTCGACGATTGTCACGGTTGCAGTTCTTGCGGTCCTCGACATTGGGTTCAGGTCGATGGCTATTGTCTTCTTGCCCATGTTCGCAAGGGCCTCTGCTCTGTCCCCGTCCTCGAGAGGTATCACCACAACATCTGCGGAGTAGATTCCCTCCTTGGAGCACATGGCGCGCATGTGGTCGAGACCAGGGAGCTCAGCGTCGGGGAGGAACCCCAGAACCTCGGCAGCACCGTGCTCCTTTAGCACCTGCATGATTTTGGAGATCCTCTCGTCCGTCCTGTGGAACAAACACACTTCGATTCGCGCCCGCGCGAGGATCGACAGGCGCACGACGTCCTCAGGGCAGAGGGCGGCCACATTGCCGTTGACCGATATCGCGGGCCTCTGCGCCCCGAGAAGATGCGCGGCAGCCGCCCTCGACGCAGCCCTCGCCTCCTTTGTCGTCTGCTCGCCGAGGAGATAGTCGAACATCTCTCCCCTGCCGTGAGCGATCAGGCCCTGAGGCACGACGATGCCGTGCCGGAAACCGCCCACGAGCCTCTCCCTGAGCATCAGCGACTTGTACCTTGGATGAGTAGGTGGGATTCCTGTCATTCTGTCACCTGCTGCGCCGAGCCATACGGCCCTCTCGCGCGCTTCCGTTACCGTTAGTGGGGCTCAAACCTTAAATACCTTGAGGAAATCATTATATATAACATCGCACATAGCCCGGGCGACAAAAACTATAAAAACAATTCGGTGAGCCCGTTGCGTCTTCTCGGTGTGGTCCAAGACATATCACATGACGGGAAGCTCATCGTGAAGGCAAGATTCGCACCGAACAACAGGGAGATAGTCAAGGACAACCTGAAGGGCGAGGTCGGAAGAGTCGTCAAGGTCTTCGGGCCCGTCCGTGCACCGTATGTTGCGATAGAACCCAAGAAGGAACTGAGGACACTTGCTGTGCTCGGCAAGGAGGTCTACGTTCCTATGGAGAGGGAACATGGCAAAGGTAAGAGAGGAAACTGAACAGGTCGAAAGATGCCCTGAGTGCAACAGCTCTCACCTCGTGAGAGACTACGAACGCGGAGAACTAGTGTGCGAGGACTGTGGAATAGTCCTCGACGACCAGCTGATAGACCAGGGCCCCGAATGGAGGGCCTTCGACGTCGAGCAGGGTGAGAAGAGGGCCAGGACTGGCGCGCCCATGACCTACACGATACACGACAAGGGCCTCTCGACCGAGATCTCCTGGAAGAACAAGGACTCGTATGGAAAGAGCATTCCGACGAGGAACAGGGCGCAGCTCTACCGCCTGAGAAAGTGGCAGCGCAGGATCCGCGTGTCCAACGCCACTGAGAGAAACCTGGCATTCGCCTTGAGCGAGCTTGACAGGATGGCATCGTCCATGGGCCTGCCGAGGAATGTGCGCGAAACAGCTGCCATGACCTACAGGAAGGCGGTGAACAAGAACCTCATACGCGGCAGAAGCATCGAGGGAGTTGTCGCTGCATCACTGTATGCGGCATGCAGACAGTGCAACGTCCCAAGGACATTGGACGAGGTGGCCAACTCCTCCCGCGTCGGAAGGAAGGAGATAGGAAGGACCTACAGGTTCATGACCCGCGAGCTCAAGCTCAAACTGATGCCGACCAGGCCTCAGGACTACGTATCGCGCTTCTGCTCCGAGCTGAAGCTGTCAGGTGAGGTGCAGTCCAAGGCGGCCGAGATCCTGAAGGATGCTGCGAAGAAGGAGCTGACTTCGGGCCGTGGCCCGACCGGTGTCGCCGCGGCTGCGATATACATATCCTCGATTCTCTGCAACGAGCGCAGGACTCAGCGCGAAGTGGCGGACATCGCAGGCGTGACAGAGGTCACGATCAGGAACCGCTACAAGGAGCTCACAGAGAAGCTTGGCATAGAGGTCCAGCTCTGAGAAAAAACCAAGAAATCCCTTCATTCTCACTTCTTTTTGGCGAGGTACATCCGACACATATTTAGTGGCCCCCATCATTCGCCATGATGGGGAGAGCCCGTGGTCAAGATAGGGATCAATGGTTTTGGCAGAATCGGCAGGAATGTCTACAGGGCTGCGCTCGAGAAGAAGGGGTTTGGCAAGGAATTCGAAATCGTCGCAGTCAACGACATCGCCCCTGTTGACTCGCTCGCCTACATGCTCAAGTATGACTCCGTATACGGCAAGCTCGACAAAGAAGTCAAGATCGACGGCACGGGAATCAGGGTCGAGGATGTCCGGTTCGAGGTCACGCAGGTCAAGGAACCCGGGGAGATCCCATGGAGGAAGCTCGGAGCCGAGGTTGTCATCGAGTCAACAGGCCTGTTCACGGAGAGAGAGAAGGCCGCGAAGCACATGAATGGAGGGGCCAGAAAGGTCATCATATCGGCGCCCGCAAAAGAGCCGGACTTGACCATCGTCCTTGGCGTCAACTATGACATGTACGACAGAGCGAAGCACAATGTAGTGTCGATGGCCTCCTGCACGACCGGCAGCCTCGCCCCGCCAACGAAAGTCATCAACGACAAGTTCGGGATCGAGAAGGGCATGATGACGACGATCCACGCATACACCGGAGACCAGCGCATTGTGGACCTGCCCCACAAGGACTTCAGACGAGGGAGGGCAGCATCCCTGTCCATAATCCCGACCTCGACGGGCGCCGCGAAGGCCATAGGTGAGGTGATACCCGCCCTGAAGGGGAAGATGAACGGCTTCGCGCTCAGGGTTCCGACGCCGTGCGGATCGGTCACCGACCTCAGCTTCACGACCAGGAGCGAGGTCACCGCTGAGGACATCAACATGGCGCTCAAGGAGGCCGCTGATGGCCCGATGAAGGGCATCATGGAGTACACAGCAGACCCGATCGTCTCGACGGACATCATCGGGAACACTCACTCCGCAATCATCGACGCTCTGTCAACGATGGTCATCGGAGGCAAGGGCAACTTCGCCAAGATCCTTTCCTGGTACGACAACGAATGGGGCTATGCGAATCGGTTGATCGAGCTCGCTCCGAAGCTTCTTTAAGCGGCGTGAATGACCGGAGATCAGGCCTGCCCGGGTTAAGAATTAATATGCGGCTTGCTCTAGGTCATTTCGATGGTTTCCTGTTACGACTGCGAGTACTTCGGCACGGACTGCCTTGGGATAGTGCCGCCCATCAAGTACCGTGACAGGATCGACGAGTACTGCAAGAAGTTCAAATCGGTCCAGTACAGGCACGAACTGTACAAGCCCGATGGCACGTCGCGCCTCTGATCAGGGCCTGCACCTGCTCAGGTTCACATACTCGACCTCTTTCTGGGACACTCTCCCCAGCAGAATCTCCTTCTTCACGCCGTGCGCAAGACGCACCGCCCTGCTGACCTCCGGCCACATGGCCCTGTAGCCTTCTGGAACGGCGTGCACGAGGTACCTCGCATGCTGCTTTCCAGGGTCGCCTTCGTACGCCCTGAAATGAGAGCCGTACTTGAAGCCGGTCTTGACGACGAGGCCTTTCTCCTTCATGTCCTTGAACGCGTCGAGCCTGAGATCGAAGTCTGGCTGGAGCGACCTTGCTCGTCTCTTCAGAGCGGCCAGAGCTACCGCTCTGTTCGTCTTCGCATCTCTGAGCTTCAGCACTCCCAGTTCCACGAGGAACGCTGCCTCGATCAGCGAAAGCTGCAACGTCCGCCCAATCGACTTCCCGAAGAAGTGCCCTTCGTGCAATGCAGGCGCCTGGTCCCTGTCGGTGACAAGAACACGGTCTGCCATCAGAATGCCCTCGACGCTCCTGGTAAGATCGACAGCCCCGAGCTTGCCCTTCGGCGTGACGCGTCTCACCTCGTAGTATGTCACATCGCTCTCCTCGTCCACCACCGCGAGGAGCAGCCTCTTCCTCACGTCCACTGTGTGATCCAGGTCCTCAAGGAGGCTGCCGAGGTCGAACGCCGATCGCTCAGATATTGCGGACACCCACCACTTGCTGGGAGTCTTGTTCGGGGAGCCGCCGCGCGGAAACAGCCTGAAGTCCAATGGTGGCTGGCCGAGCTTCACGATGTATCCCCTCTGTCTCAGCTCTCTGTACACGAGGTACCGAATCTCAAACCCCGGAGAGATCTTGTGCGCGAGCCGGAGAAGGTCGCTGGCGCTCATCATCTTTCCATCTGACTGGACCCCCAGGCGCTCCGATTCCACAAGGTACACGGCCTCCATCAGATCGAGCTTGAGGCTTCCTCCTGGCTGGGGCACGCCATAGTATCCCTTGTTGTGGATTTGGCTCGCCTCGGACTGATCCTCGACCAGCACTTCTGTGCCACGGAGCTGACCGCTCATCTGCGCAGCATATTGGCATCGGTAGTTATTACTCTGCTTGCCAGCGTCGGAATTGGGCTCCCCAGCATATCCTCAAATACCATAGCAGAACATAGAATCCGAAGGAGGGAATGTTGGAAGAGGAATTGGCAAAGAGCATCATTTTTTGTGCTCGGGGGGATCCTGCTTCCAACTTCCTTCCTGTTATTTCTGTGACGCCTTAGGAGGGTAAGGGCGCTCGGCCCCGAGAAATGGGGCTGTACGGGAGCCGTAGCGTACTCATTCGTGCTGATCACATAGATCGGCTTCATAGTCACAATGGCCGCGTTCTATGGCTGGGGTAGTATTCTAGTTCTGGCCATGATGACATCGGTACTTGGAATCTCGGCTTTCAAGTTCCTGAGGCCGAACTACGCTGAGGAGAACGAGCCCAATAGGACCTTCCCGGAGATACCTTGGAAGCTGGCCATCGCATTCTGCATAGGCAGAATGCTGTTGGCTCTCGCCGGGGCAGCCTCGAGCGAGTACTTCCTTGTAGGAGTGTATCTTGCCCTGTTTGGCCTTGCGGGCGCTGTCATATTCCTCACCTTTCTCTACCAGGTGCTGGCCTAGTTGACTGCGCCGAAATGCCTAATCGCAATTTTGATATAGAAGCGCTAACATAACCAATTGTCCGGAGAGAACTAACACGCTGTGAGGTGAAGACATGATCCGAAGAAAAGAGAAGAGAGAAGGAATTGTCCCAAGAGACTACTGGGGGCCAACATGGACGAACCCGATGGCCCTGTTGAGCGACATGGACAGGCTCTTCGAGGATTTCAGGTCGGATTGGGAGAACGCCTTCATGATACCCAGAGCTTTCACCACTGACCTGGTCAGACAGCCTCTGATCGACCTGTCCGACAACGGCAAGGAATACGTCGTCAAGGCAGAGGTCCCGGGAATCAAGAAGGAAGACCTCAACATTGAGGTTACGGAGAATGGGATTGAGATCTCTGGCGAGACGAAGGTCGAGGAGAAGGAGGAGGACAAGGACAGGGGCTACCTGAGAAAGGAGAGGCGCTACGCCAAGTTCTTCAGATCGCTCCCGCTGCCCGATGCGGTGTTGGCCGAGAAGGCCGATGCCGAGTTGAAAGATGGCATCCTCACGGTCAAGCTCCCGAAGGCTGCTCCGCCGGAGAGGAAGAGCAAGAAGGTCTCCGTGAAGTGACCGAGAGGTTTTTGCAGATATCCCAAGAAACTTTCTTCATTTCCTCTTTATCCATTAAATTCTACCTTCCATATCTAATTCTTC
>CAYOXJ010000001.1:25751-60744 GCA_964407905.1 uncultured Thermoplasmata archaeon | reverse complement strand
GCGGGAATGCAAGCTGCGCTGGACCTCGCGGACTCCGGGTTCAAGGTCTACATCCTCGAGGCCGGAGCGAGCATCGGAGGGACGATGGCCCAGCTCGACAAGACCTTCCCCACCAACGACTGCTCCATGTGCATTCTCTCGCCCAAGCTCGTTGCGACCGGCAGGCACGAGAACATCACGATGTTGACCCATGCCGAACTCAAGAAGGTGGAGGGCGAGGCAGGCAACTTCAAGGTCACGCTCTCAAGGCGCTCGAGGTACATCCTCGAGGACAAGTGCACGGGCTGCGGAGTGTGCGCAGAGCACTGTCCCATCGAAGGAACGAACGTATTTGACAGGGACATGGCTCCGAGCAAGGCGATCTATGTGCCCTTCCCCCAGGCAGTGCCTTTGATCTACACGATAGACCGTGGCCTTTGCATCGGCTGCGGAGTCTGTGAGAAGTTCTGCGAGGCCAAGGCAATCCAGTACAGCATGGAGCCTGACAAGGAAGAGGTCATCGAGGTCGGCGCGATTATAATAAGCCCGGGATACGAGGTTTACGACGCTGCCAAGAAGGTCGAGTACGGCCATGGCGTGTTCCCGAACGTTCTCACAAACATCGAGTTCGAACGGATGTTGAGTGCTTCTGGACCGACTGAAGGACATGTGATAAGGCCATCGGATGGCGACGTGCCAAGGAAGATCGCCTTCGTCCAGTGCGTCGGTTCCAGGGACGCTCAGACGCCGAACACATACTGCTCGTCATACTGCTGCATGGCTGCACTGAAGCAGGCAGTCATAGCCCAGGAGCACGTCCCTGGTCTGAAGGCCACCATATTCTTCATGGACACGCGTGCCTTCGGAAAGGAGTTCGAGGAGTACCTTAACAGGGCAGAGAACGAGTACGGCGTCACCATTCGCAGGAACAATAGGGTCCCGAAGGTCCAAGAGGACCCCAAGACCAACGAGCTCGTTCTCATCTATCACTCGGGTCCAGAAATCCTAGAGGAGACCTTCGACATGGTCATCCTCTCTGCGGGAGCGAGGCCACCTGCGAGCGCCGAGGCGATGGCCAGGACCCTCGGAATCAAGCTCAACAAGTTTGGTTTCTGCGAGACGGACGATCTGACGCCCGTGGATTCTTCGGTGCCAGGGATTTTCGTTTGCGGGGCATTCTCTGGCCCGAAGGATATCCCGGACTCGGTGGCGCAGGCCAGCGGAGCGGCCGGAAAGGTCGCTGCTCTTCTCTCGGAGGAGCGCGGGAAGCTCGTCACGAAGAAGGAGTATCCAGAGGAGAAGGACGTCTCCAAGAAGGAGCCGAGGATAGGCGTGTTCGTCTGCCACTGCGGCATAAACATAGGTGCAGTTGTGAACGTCCCAGAGGTCGTCGAGTACGCCTCAAAGCTTCCCCGCGTGGTGTACACTGAGAGGAATCTGTACACGTGCTCACAGGACACTCAGAAGAAGATCAAGGAGATGATCGAGAAGCACGACCTCAACAGGGTCGTGGTCGCGAGCTGCACTCCTAGGACCCACGAGCCCCTGTTCCAGAACACAGTAAGGGAGGCTGGCCTGAACAAGTACCTCTTCGAGATGGCCAACATCAGAGATCAATGCTCGTGGGTGCATAGGCTGGAGCCCGAGAGGGCGACAGAGAAGTCGAAGGACCTCGTGCGCATGGCCGTGGCGAAGGCCGCGATGCTCGAGCCCCTGCCTCAGCCAAAGATACCTGTGACACCGTCCGCGCTTGTGATCGGAGGTGGGCTGAGCGGCATGTCAGCCGCTCTGGAGATCGCAAAGGCTGGCTATGAAGTGCATTTGGTCGACAAGGACGGAGATCTTGGTGGACATCTCAAGAACATCTACCATACCCTTGCTGGCGTTGATCCGCAGGACACTCTCAAGAGACTGAAGAAGGACCTCGAAGATCACAAGAATGTCAAAATCCATCTTTCTGACCAGGTTGCGGAGCTCAAGGGCTACATCGGCAACTTCGAGACGACACTCAAGAGCGGCGAGAAAATCAAGCACGGTGCCATTGTTGTGGCCACAGGCGCGATCGAGTACAGCCCGACCGAATACTTGCACGGAAAGCACCCGAAGGTCATCAAGCAGACAGACCTCGGAATGCTCTTGCACGATGGTAAGTTCGAGGCCAACAACGTCGTGTTCATACAGTGTGTTGGCTCCAGGAACGAGGAGCACCCGAGCTGCTCCCGAATCTGCTGCTCTACAGCGATGGCCAACGCAGTCAAGATCAAGACGGAGCATCCGAACACCAACGTGTTCGTGCTTTACAGAGACATCAGGACCTATGGGTTTGCAGAGGAACACTACAACGAGGCCGCGAGGCTTGGAGTGACATTCCTGAGATATGATCCCGCGTCCCCGCCAAAGGTGACTGCGGACCACAACCATGTGATGGTTGAAGTCGAGGAACAGTTCATCGAACAGCCCGTCAAGATCAAGACAGACTACCTGGTCCTGAACGCTGCGGTGCACCCAAACCCAGACAACAGTGAGCTGGCCAAGTTGCTGAAGGTGCCTCTGACGAAGGAGGGGTTCTTCCTCGAGGCGCACATGAAGCTAAGGCCGATTGACTTCGCCACGGATGGCATATTCCTCTGCGGACTGGCGCACTCGCCGAGGCTTATCGACGAGAGCATCTCGCAGGCACTTGCGGCAGCCGCAAGGGTGAACACGGTTCTGTCGAAATCCTTCATCGAGGCCGAGGGCGTCGTGAGCGTCGTCGACGAGGAGAAGTGCATCGCCTGCGGCAGGTGTGAGGAGATCTGCGAGTACGGAGCGCCACGGGTCGAGGAGGTCGCTCCAGGGGTGTTCAAGTCGAAGATCAACGAGGCTCTCTGCAAGGGCTGCGGATCATGTGCAGTCGCTTGCTGCTCCCGCGCGATAAGGCCGAAGCACTTCAAGACAGAACAGATACTCACGATGATAGAAGCTGCGCTCAGGAAGGAGCTTGAGCAGGAGGAAGCCAAGGCATGACGGACGCGAAGTTCGAGCCGAACATAGTCGCCTTCTGCTGCAACTGGTGCTCATACGCAGGTGCAGACCTCGCGGGCGTCTCCAGGATGCAGTATCCTGCCAATGCGAGGATCATCAGAGTCATGTGCTCGGGCCGCGTGGAACCGTACTTCGTCCTGAAGGCGCTCGAACTTGGAGCGGATGGCGTTCTTGTCGCCGGCTGTCACATAGGGGACTGTCACTACGTCAAGGGGAATGTCGAGGCCGAGAAGCGAATGGCCTCTACGATGGAAGTCTTGGACAAACTAGGCCTCGGCAGGAACCGCATGAGGCTCGAATGGATATCCGCCTCGGAGGGGCAGAAGTTCGCTGCCACAATGAGGGAGTTCACTGAGCAGATCCGGGTCATCGGACCGAATCCGCTCCCAAGGGCGCAGTCGAGAAAGAGCAATCCCGCCAACCTGAAGAAGAAGATTGACCAGCTGATTGAAGACACTGGTGCGTTCGACTGTGTCGAGTGCGGCAAGTGCACTACCGTGTGCCCAGTCGCGAAATACAACCCGAACTTCGCCCCGAGGACAATCGTGCTCAAGGCCATGGAGGGCATCGTTGACAATGTCGCGACGAATCGCGATGTTTGGACCTGCGTGACCTGTGAACAGTGCAACGCGATGTGTCCCTACAAGGTCGATTACTCGGGCTTCATCAGGGGCATGAGAGCCGAGGCCTCTGCGTTGGGGAATGAGGCCGTTTGTTCTCAGGGAGGTATCATCCAAGCGGTCATGCGCATCCAGGCGAACAGCAAACTGAAGCAGAACCGCATCGGCTGGATGACGCCCGAGCTCAAGATATCCGACAAGGGCGATGTCTTCTACTTCACGGGCTGCGTATCCTATTACGATTCAATATTCAAGGACAGGGAAGATCTCAAACTCGCTGGCATACCCCAGGCTGCAGTAAAGATTATGAACAGGGCGGGCATTGTCCCGGTCGTCAGCAACGACGAAGTATGCTGCGGACATGACCTCAACTGGATAGGCGACGAGGCCAGCCTTCAGAAACTGATGAAGAAGAATGTCGAGCTCATAAAGGCTTCGGGCGCGAAGAAGGTCGTGTTCTCGTGCCCTGAGTGCATGCGCACTTTCAACTTGGACTACCAGGACTTCATGGGGGACTTCGACTTCGAGATGATGCATATTTCAGAACTGATCGACGATCTCGTGCAAGAGGGCAAGCTGAGGTTCAAGAAGGGCACCGGGAAATTCACCTTTCAGGATTCATGCAGGCTGGGCAGACACCTTGGCATCTTCGACGCGCCCAGGAATGCTCTGAAGGCTGTCGAGGGCACGCAGCTAGTGGAGATGGAGAACACGAGGGACAAGGCTGTGTGCTGCGGCGTCAGCGCGTGGGCCACCTGCGATGAGATATCCCGGAAGCTCCAGGTCGAGAGGCTCAAAGAGGCCAAGAAGTCCGGCGCGGGATGTCTCGTGACAGGCTGCTACAAGTGCCTGATACACCTGAGCTGTGCCATCGTGAACAACAAGACGCAGACGCCAAAGGAGCAGATCGAGATCCCGATCAAGGACCTGAGCGTGGTCGTCGCAGAAGCGCTCGAATGAGCAGTACGGAGAAATACTATGAACCCGCAAGCACAGAAAACGGAGGGAGAAGTGGATAGGTATCTCCTGGTCGAGCTCTCGTGCAAAGACCGGAAGTGCTCCCCGTGCACCTATCCTAACTGCCAGAGATTTGTCAGAACGGTCCCCAAGAAGGTGCCTTTCGAGACCCGAATGACGAAGACGTTCGAGATCAAGAAGCCGATGACGAAGCCTCAGGACACGAGAGAGCGTTTGGTCCTGATCGAGCTCTCCTGCAAGGACAAGAAGTGCTCCCCATGTACCTATCCGAACTGCCAGAGGTTCGCAAGAGAGGTGCAGAAGAAGAAGGCGCCGTTCAAAGTGAAGGTCACGGAAATCGAGAAGGGAAAGGAGGTGCAGAGCCTACTCGCGAAGTGACAGCCATTCAACGAAACACATATTACAAAGTATGGTTTACGGAAAGAGGCTGCCCTGACTCGCAACTGTGACTGGCAAGATAATGAGAATCTGACAAGCAAGGGTCTAAGGAGGTCTTTGGATGGAGAGGTCTGTGATGGTGATCGGGGGAGGAGTCGCTGGGATACAGGCGGCCCTTGACCTCGCTGACAAGGGAATAATAGTCCACTTAATCGAGAAGACGCCCAGCATCGGCGGACGAATGGCACAGCTGGACAAGACGTTCCCGACGAACGACTGTTCGATATGCATTCTGGCACCGAAGATGGCGGACTGCTTCAGCCACCCAAACACAAACGTCATCACATACGCGGAGGCGGTCGGAGTCGAGGGGAAGGCTGGCGGATTCAGAGTCAAGGTGCTTAAGAAGGCCAGGTTCGTGGACGAGACGAAATGCACTGGCTGCGGAGAATGCCTCGAGAAGTGCCCGAGCAAGGTCCCGAACGAGTTCGAGATGGGGCTCGCCAACAGGAAGGCGATATACATGCCCTTCATGCAGGCAGTGCCCAGAGTCATGACGATCGACAAAGAGAACTGCATCATGTTCACCAAGGGCAAGTGCGGGAACTGCAAGAAGGCCTGCAAGAGAGAGGCGATCGACTACGAGATGAAGGACCAGATGCTGGAGATCGAGGTCGGCGCGATAATAGTCGCAACTGGCTATGACGTCTGGGACCCCTCCTCGTCGACGGAGTACGGGTACGGCAAGTACCCGAACGTCTTCACGGCGATGGAATACGAGCGGATGATCAATGCCGCGGGCCCGACCCATGGACACATCGAGCGCAGATCAGACAAGAAGAGACCCATGAAGATGGCGTTCATCCAGTGCGTGGGCTCGAGAAACCCGCAGGTTGGACATCCGTACTGCTGTTCGGTGTGCTGCATGCACTCCACCAAGGAGTCAATGTTGGCACGCGAGCACCACGACGACATGGAGTCGACCATCTTCTACAAGGACATGCGAGCGTGCGCCAAGGGATTCTACGAGTACATCGAAAGGGCCAAGCGCGACTACGGTGTGAGATACATCAACTCAGACGCTACCGTTCAGGAGAACCCCGAAACCCATAACCCGATTGTTGTGTTCGACGTGGGCGGGAGGCAACAGTCCGAGGAGTTCGACATGGTAGTCCTCGCGACCACTCTCGTCCCGAGAAAGGAGACATTGGAGCTTGCCAAGATCCTGGGACTGAAGACCGACGAATTCGGATTCCTGGAATCAACCGACAGGATACTTGACTTCGGCAGGACCGTCGTCCCCGGCATGTACTTGGCCGGCTACTGCGCAGGACCAGCGGACATACCAGAAAGCGTCGCCCAGGGCTCGAGCGCTGCCGCAAAGGCGGTTGAGGTCATGGCACAGGCCACTGCCCAGGCGGGAGGGGCGTGATTTCAGATGGCTGAGAAGACTGAGAGCAAGCAAGGGCCGAGAATCGGCGTGTTCGTATGCCATTGTGGTTCGAACATCGGTGGATTTGTCGATGTTCCGTCGGTCGCGGAGTACGCGAAGACGCTCCCTGACGTTGTCTACGCTACTGACAATCTTTACACTTGCGCCGAGGATGGTCTGAACGACATAAGGGAAGGGATCAAGAAGCACAACCTGAACAGGGTGATAGTGGCCAGCTGCACTCCAAGAACCCACGCGCCGCTATTCCAGGCGACCTGTGAGAGCGCAGGCCTGAACAAGTATCTGTTCACATTCGTCAACATCCGCGAGCAGTGCTCTTGGGTGCACATGAAGGAGAAGGACAAGGCGACCAAGAAGGCCAGGGATCTGATCAGGATGGGCGTCGCCAGGGCGAGGCTGCTCGAGCCGCAGGAAGAGGAGAAAGTCGATGTGACCGCCGCAGCACTGGTGATAGGTGGTGGGGTATCTGGCATGACTGCCGCGTTGTCTCTGGCAGACATGGGATTTCCGGTTCATCTGATCGAGAAAGAGAACGAGCTTGGCGGCTTCGTGAGGAATCTGAACAACCTCTACGTCACAGAGAAGAGCGCAACCGAGACCATCAAGCCGCTCATCGAGGAGGTCGGGGCGCACAAGAACATCAAGCTCTACATGAACTCCACGCTCAAGGCGGTTCAGGGGTTCATCGGCAATTACGACATCGTCATAGGAACCAAGGGCGCAGAGGACACGAAGGCGAAGGTCGGAACAATCATAGTCGCAACGGGTGCCCTCGAGTTCGTTCCTGAGGGCCTGTACGGATACAACCAATACCCCAACGTCGTCACGCTGACCGAGTTCGAGATACTCTGCAAGAAGAAGACGCTCCCGAAGCTCAAGAACGTCGCATTCATTCAATGCGTCGGCTCGAGGGGCCAGGTCAAGAGCTACTGCTCAAGAATCTGCTGCAACGTCGCTGTCAAAAACGCGATGAACATAGTGGACAACTACGAGAACATGCTCGGCCTGATGGAGAAGGAGGGCACGGTCGTCGAGAAGATACCTGTCGAGCAGAAGGCCCCCGAGGAGATCCTTGAGCGCAGGCGCAGAAGGCGCGGACGCGAGAGAGGTGAGGAAGCTGGGGCTGAGGAGGTCAAGCTCGGGCCTTCTGAGAAAATAGAAATCACCGTGTTCAACAGGGACGTCATGGCCTACGGCGTCGAGCACGAGCTGACCTACAACAAGGCGAGGGAGAAGAGAATCAAGTTCGTCAGATACATCCCGGAAAACGCGCCCAAGGTCTTCATGGAAGGAAACCAGCTGACAGTGGGCTACTTCCACGAGACCCTGAAGCTCGAGAGGACGATGGCTGTCGACATGGTCATCCTGTCGACACCATTGGTCGCCCAGCCAGATGCCGGCGAGCTGTCGCAGAAGCTCAAGGTACCCCTGGGCCAGGAAGGGTTCTTCCTGGAGGCGCATGTGAAGCTGAGACCAGTTGACTTCGCGACGGACGGCATCTATGTCTGCGGGACTTGCAGAGGTCCATCCGATATCACGGAATGTGTGACGCAGGCGGCCGCAGCGGCGTCAAGGGCTGCGATACCTCTCAGCAAAGGCTACGTTCTCGCTGAGGCAATTGCCTCAGATGTGGACACAGACTCGTGTGTAGGGTGCGGAATCTGTGCAACGCTTTGCCCGTACTCGGCAATCACGGTGGAACGCGGTCCCAAAGGTATGAAGGCAAAGGTGATCAAGGCTGCATGCAAGGGCTGTGGTGCGTGCGGAGCAGGGTGTCCTGAGAAGGCCATCACAATGCTGCACTATACAGATGAACAACTCATCGTCGAAGGTTTGGCGGGGATCAAAGAGGTGGTCCTGTGAAGAACGAGAAGGACGAGGTGAACGCAATAAGGACCGCTTGGCTGTTCAAGAAACACTTCTCAACTCTGCCGCGTTGGGGGAGAGTCCAGCATGAGAGCTTGGAGATGGCAGAGACCTCGCTGCCCAATGTAGATGCTGAGACAAAGAGTCTGATACTGAGGAACCTCCTCATCGCGTTGCGCTGTCACACTTGCGAACGAAGACTGACCGACGAGTGCAATTTCATGCTCTGCGTGCGTGGGCTCATGTCAGGCACAATAGGGAGGTAGAAAGATGCCCTTCGAACCGAAACTCATAGGTTTCATGTGCAATTGGTGCAGCTATGCTGGCGCGGATCTCGCTGGAGTGAGCAGGTACCAATATCCGCCAGAAATAAGAATTGTCAAGGTCATGTGCAGCGCACGCGTTGACCCGGACATCGTCCTAGAAATGTTCATTCAGGGCGCGGACGGTGTGTTTGTTGGCGGATGTCATATTGGCGACTGCCACTACATCAAGGGCAACTATTTCGCGCAGCAGCGCATGAAGGTCGCCAGGAGACTTCTGGCAAAATGCGGCTTCGAGCCGGAGCGCTTGAGGCTCGAATGGGTGAGTGCATCAGAAGGAGAACGTTTTGCAAAGCTCATGACGGAGTTCACAAAGCAGATCTCTGAGCTCGGTCCAAGTCCAGTGAGTGGTGAACATCCTGACATCAAGAAACTCAGGCTTCTGTTCGCAGCGAAAAATGTTGTCGAAGACGTCAGGATTCGGTCTCTGCTCGGCAAATATGTCGAGTTCTCCGAGAAGGGGAATGTCTTCGGAAAGAAGATACCCGAAGAGGAACTGGATGCATTGCTCGACTCAGTAATGGATGACGAATTTGCGCGAATAGAGATATTGCTCGCCGCATCTGATAGGCCAGTTTCTGTGAAAGAACTTGCAGCAACTCTGAATCTGCCCGCAACAAAGATCTTGCAGCATATTGTGACGCTCAAGGATCGCGATTTGGTGAGGCTCTCTCGCATAGAAGGCGCAACGCCCCTCTACCGGAGCGCACAGAGCTTTGGGATAGGAGGTGCGTGAGATGACGGACAATCCTGTCGGTGCAGTCCTCGTAGTTGGCGGTGGCATTGCTGGTATGCAGGCATCTCTCGACTTGGCTGACTCGGGATTCAAAGTCTATCTTGTGGACAGGAGTCCAAACATCGGTGGCGCGATGGCGCAGCTCGACAAGACCTTCCCCACGAACGACTGCGCCATGTGCATTATGGCACCCAAACTTGTGGAAACGGGAAGACATCACAACATCCAAATAATATCAAACGCCGAGGTCGAGTTGGTCGAAGGGGCTCCGGGAGATTTCAGGGCAACGATCAGAAGGCGCACGAGACGAGTACTGGAGGACAAATGCACCGGCTGTGGGGTTTGTACGCAGCGCTGCCCAATAGAGGTTCCGGATGAGTACAACAAGGGTCTGAAGCTCAGAAAGGCCATTTATGTGAAATACTCTCAGGCGATACCGCCGACGCATGTGATCGATCAGGATCACTGCATTGGCTGCGGAATCTGTGCAACCCAATGTGAGGCCGAGGCGATAGAGTACTCTCAGAAGGAGACAATCGTGGAGATGAGAGTGGGCGCAATCGTTCTCGCTCCAGGGTATGAGGAGTTCAATCTGAATCTCAAGCCCGAATACGGCTACGGCAGATTTCCGAACGTGATCTCTTCTCTGGACCTTGAGAGAATGCTGTCGGCAACCGGGCCTTATGGTGGCCTCGTCCTCAGGCCGAGCGACGGAGAACTCCCTCGGAAAATCGCGTTTATCCAGTGCATAGGATCGCGCGACAAGCAGATAGGAAATACATACTGCTCTTCTGTCTGTTGCATGTTCGCAATAAAAGAGGCAATAATCGCACAGGAGCACACGCCCGGCTTGAAGCCCTACATATTCTTCCTTGACATCCGGGCATTCGGAAAGGAATTTGACGAATACTACATCCGTGCGGAAGAGGCCCACAGCATAAAGTTCGTCAAGAACAACCGCATCGCCAAAGTGGAAGAAGACCCAGCGACGAAGAATCTGACTGTTTGGTACCTGGATGGCGAGGACCTCAAGAGCGAAGAGTTTGACATGGTGGTCCTTTCCGTTGGCACATCGCCTCCCAAGGATTCGGATCGGATGAACCGTGTTTTTGGCATCAACCTCAACAAATACGGCTTCGCGAGCACGAGCATTTTCTCCCCGCTGGAGACAAACGTGCCGGGGATATACGTCTGCGGAGCATTTTCAGCGCCAAAGGACATCCCTGACTCAGTCTCGCAGGCAAGCGGCGCAGCAGCGAAGGCATCATCTCTGATTTCGAGCGCGCGAGGAACGCTCGTGACTGAGCGCGTCTTCCCGCCCGAGACGGACACTGTTGGGCAGGAACCTCGTATTGGCGTGTTCGTCTGTCACTGTGGCATCAACATAGGCGGTGTTGTGCGCGTCCCAGAGGTCGCAGAGTATGCAAGAAAGCTCCCAAACGTCGTCTACGCCGAGGAGAACCTATACACATGCTCCCAGGACACCAACGAAAAGATAAAGCAGAGGATAAAGGAGCACAACCTGAACCGTGTGATCGTAGCGTCGTGTACTCCGAGAACCCATGCACCACTGTTCCAGAACACTGTTCGCCAAGCGGGGCTCAACATGCATCTCTTCGAAATGGCGAACATACGAGACCAGTGCTCATGGGTTCACACCCACGAGCCGGACAAGGCAACGGAGAAGGCCAAGGATCTCGTCCGGATGGCCGTGGCAAAAGCGAGATTGCTCGAGCAACTGCCCCGCATCACTGTTCCCGTGAAGAAGAGCGCGCTCATACTCGGCGGCGGGCTGTCGGGAATGACTTGCGCAGTTCAACTTGCGGAAGAAGGCTATGAAGTGCACATAATCGAGAAAGAGAAGGAGCTCGGTGGAATCCTCAGACGCATACGCTACACATTGACCGGAGAAGATACGCAGAGAGAACTGAAGAAGATGATCGAGAGTGTGAAAGGCAACGAGAGGATTCATGTTCATACGAATGCGCTTCTCAGGGAATTGAGCGGCTATGTCGGCAACTTCGTTGCCACTGTCACCGTCAATGGAAAGGAAGAGAAGATAGATTCTGGCGTAGTCGTAGTTGCAACTGGCGGAGTGGAATACAAGCCGGAAGAGTACCTGTATGGTAAGCATGACGGGGTCAAGACTCAATTGGAGTTCGAAGAACTCCTCGCCAAGGACTCGGCCGCAGCCAAGAAGATGAGGAACGTCGTGATGATTCAATGCGTCGGCTGCAGAACAAGAGAGCGGCCCTACTGTTCCCGTGTATGCTGTACCGAGACGATCAAGAATGCACTCAAGCTGAAAGAGCTGAACCCGGCCGCGAACGTGTACATCCTGCACAAGGATGTCCGCACATATGGATTCCGCGAGGATTTCTACTCGGAGGCCGCAGAGAAGGGAATAATGTTTGTCAGATACTATGATGACTCCTTGCCCATCGTGACAATGGAAAAGGGGAAGTTGCGGGTAGAGGTGTTTGAGCATTTCCTGGGCGAGCACGTTGTCGTGAGACCGGACATACTGATGCTTGCGGCTGCGACTCTTCCCAACCCCGACAATGAGGCTCTCGCAAAGATTCTCAAGGTACCGCTTAGCAAGGACAAGTTCTTCCTTGAGGCACACATGAAACTACGTCCCGTGGATTTTGCCACGGACGGCATCTATCTCTGCGGACTGGCTCACTCGCCCAAGTTCATAGAGGAATGCATCGCGCAGGCATCCGGCGCAGTTGCACGTGCCTCAACTATTCTCTCGAAAGACACCTACGAGGTCGAGGGAATAGTCTCCCAGGTGAACGAAGAGAAATGCACGGGCTGCGGCACTTGCATAACAATCTGCCCATACGGTGCAATGGAAAAGAATGCAGAGGGTATTGCGAAGACTAACATCGTCCTGTGCAAGGGCTGTGGCACCTGTGTTGCATCATGTCCCGAGAGAGCCATACGGCTGCCCGGTTTCACCGATGAGCAACTCACTGCTCAGGTAGCAAACGCTGTCAAGGAAATCAATGGCGTGAAGGAGGGGGTCTAGATGGCCTTCGAACCACGCATTGTGGGCTTTCTCTGCAACTGGTGCAGCTATGCAGGTGCGGATCTGGCTGGAGTCTCGAGGTTCCAGTACCCGCCGAACATCAGGACAATTCGCGTGATGTGCTCAGGCAGGGTTGATCCTGTCCTCATAGTTGAAGCTCTGATTCAGGGCGCAGATGGTGTCCTCGTCGGAGGATGCCATCCCGGAGACTGCCATTATCTGACCGGCAACCTCCAGGCTGATTGCAAGATTGGCCTCGCAAAGAGGATCCTTGAGCTCGCAGGTTCTGACCCACGGCGAGTGCGGCTTGAGTGGGTGAGTGCTTCTGAAGGACAACGATTCGCCGATCTCATCAGAGACTTCACAGGAGAACTCGAGAAACTGGGCCCAAGCAACGCGGGCAAGATAATGAATGGCTTGGTGGCAGTACGCAATGCCCTCAGCGATTTCAGATTGAGGGCCCTTGTGAGCAATGAGCTGAAGATTGTCGAAGAGGGAAATGTCTACGGGGACAAACTAGGCAAGGAGAAGCTTCTGGACATCATATACAATGCCACAAAGCAGGAATTCGAGAGATCATTGATCCTTCTGCTTACGAAGAACAACAACATGTCCGTGAAGGACCTCTCGAAGAAGATGAATGTTCCAACGGATCGAGTGCTGGAGCACATAGTCGTCCTGAGGCAGAAGAATCTCATAGCCATGGACCACCCAGAGGGGTTCACACCGACATACCGAACGATAGAGATCGGGGGTGAGCAGTGATGGCAGCGACCGACAAGATCGGAGCGGTCATGGTCGTCGGCGGCGGCATCTCAGGGATGCAGTCCGCTCTCGATCTTGCTGACTCCGGATACAGGGTGTACCTGGTCGAGAAGCAGCCGAGCATAGGCGGAGTGATGGCACAGCTCGACAAGACCTTCCCCACCAACGACTGCGCCATGTGCATCATGGCTCCGAAGCTGGTCGCGACGGGCAGGCACCACAACATCGAGCTGATAACAAACGCAGAGATCGCGAAGCTCGACGGTGAGGCGGGCAACTTCAGCGTGATAGTGAAGCAGCATGCCTTCAGAGTGGACCCGAAGAAGTGTACTGGCTGCGGCAGCTGTGCGCAGAAATGTCCGATCGAAGCGTCCAACGAGTTCGACGAGAACACCAAGGTGAGGAAGGCGATCTACGTGAGATACCCGCAGGCCGTTCCGTTGGTCTACTCGATCGACCCGGACAAGTGCATCGGCTGCGGGATATGTGCTGAGGAGTGCAAGGCGAAGGCTGTGGAATACGACCAGAAGGAGAAGGTGCTTGAGATCAAGGTCGGCTCTGTCATCGTCTCCCCAGGCTTCGACGAGTTCAATGCGCGGCTGAAGACAGAGTACGGGTATGGCGTGTACAAGAACGTCGTCACGAGCATCGAGTTCGAGAGGATGCTCTCGGCCACGGGACCGTACATGGGCACTGTTCTGAGGCCTTCCGATGGCGACATACCGGAGAAGGTCGCGTTCATCCAGTGCGTCGGATCCAGGGACGAGCACTGCGGAAACGAATACTGCTCGAGCGTATGCTGCATGTACTCCATAAAGGAGGCGGTCATCGCCAAGGAGCATGGCGGTGACATCAAGCCCTCAATATTCTTCATGGACATGAGGGCTTTCGGCAAGGAGTTCGACGAGTACTACAACAGAGCACAGAACGAGTATGGAATCAAGTTCGTCAGGTCGAGGATCGCTGCCGTCTCGGAGGATTCGAGGACGAAGAACCTGAAGCTCAAGTACGTCGAGAACGGCGAACCGAAGGAGGAGGAGTTCAACCTCGTCGTCCTGGCCGTTGGACTCAGGCCACCTGCGGACGCCGAGAACCTGAGCAAGATCATGGAGTTCAAGCTGAACGACGACGGGTTCGCACAGACGAGCGTGTTCGCGCCGGTCGAGACCACCAGGCCGGGGGTATTCGTCAGCGGCGCGTTCTCTTCACCAAAGGACATCCCGATGACAGTCGCGGAGGCGTCGGGTGCAGCTGCGAAGGCCGGCACCGAGATCGCTGGGGCGAGGAACACCCTTGTCACAAAGAAGGAATACCCGCCCGAGACGAGTGTCGAGGGCCAGGAGCCCAGGATAGGCGTCTTCGTCTGCCACTGCGGGATCAACATCGGCGGCGTCGTGAAGGTTCCAGAGGTCATGGAGTATGCGAAGACGTTGCCCAACGTGGCTTACGCTGAGCAGAACCTATACACCTGTTCCCAGGACACGCAGGAGAAGATCAAGGAGAAGGTCAAGGAGCTGAAGCTGAACAGGGTGGTGGTGGCGAGCTGCACGCCAAGGACTCACGAGCCACTGTTCCAGAACACCATCAAAGAAGCGGGCCTCAATGCCTATCTTTTCGAGATGGCAAACATCAGGGACCAGTGCTCGTGGATACACATGCATGAGCCGAAGGCCGCCACCAAGAAGGCGAAGGACCTAGTCAGGATGGCGGTCGCGAAGGCGAGGCTACTCGAGCCGCTGCAGAATCTGACAATGAACGTCAACCAGCAGGCATTGGTAGTCGGCGGAGGGGTTTCTGGCATGGTCGCAGCACTCGAGCTCGCGAAGCAGGGCTTTAAAGTGCACCTGGTCGAGAGAGAGAAGGAGCTCGGAGGAAATGCAAAGAAGCTTCACTACCTGCCATCGGGCGACGACCCCGCAGCGTACGTGAGAGAGCTCGACAAGAAGGTCACCTCGAGCCCGAATATAACTGTCTACCTTGGCTCGAAGGTCAAGTCGCTGGACGGCTATGTTGGCAACTTCAAGACCAAGCTCACGACGGGCGAGGAGATCGAACATGGTATCGTGATCGTCGCCATAGGCGGCGAGGAGCACAAGCCCGAGGGCGAGTATCTCTACGGCAAGAACAAGAAAGTCATGACTCTGCTCGAGCTCAAGGACAAGCTTGCGAAGGGCGAGGCCAAGGGCAAGGAGTACGTGTTCATACAGTGCGTAGGCTCGAGGGAGGATAAGAATCCGAACTGCTCCCGCGTCTGCTGCACTGGCACGATGACCGCGGCGATGAAGATCAAGGAGAGGGACCCCAACGCGAAGGTCTTCGTGCTCTACAGAGACATCAGGACCTACGGATTCAGAGAGAAGTACTACAAGGAAGCCGGCTCGAAAGGAGTGATATTCGTCCGATTTGATGACAAGGTCAAGCCACGTGTCGAGGATAAGGCTGGAAAGCTCGAGGTCAGCGTGACCGACGAGGACACTGGCAAGGAGATCGTCCTGAAGCCGGACCACCTGGTCCTCGCTGCAGGCACGAGGCCTCAGGAGGATGCCGGTGAGCTGGCGCCCATGTGCAAAGTTCCCCAGACAAAGGAGGGATTCTTCCTCGAGGCGCACATGAAGCTCAGGCCGGTTGACTTCGCCACGGAGGGCATATACCTCGCGGGTCTCGCGCATGGCCCGAAGTTCGTCGACGAGAGCATCGCGCAGGCGTTGGCTGCTGTCTCGAGGGCGACCACCGTGCTGTCGAAGACGACGCTCGAGGCTGAGGGCATCGTCGCGAGCGTCGACGAGACCTTCTGCGACGGATGTGGCATATGCGTTCCCATCTGCGAGTACAAGGCCATGGAGATCGTACCCGACAAGAAGAACAAAGACAAGAAGCTTGTCGAGATCAACGTCGGCCTCTGCAAGGGCTGCGGAGCCTGTGTAGGCGCATGCCCGTCTGGCGCGCTGACACAGAAGGGGTACAGGGACGAGCAGATCTACGCGATGATCGATGCTGCGCTCGTGGGGGAAAACCCGAAGCAGGAGGCGAAGCAATGAGCAGCGAGGCGACGCACACTTCCGCGCACCAGGGCGAGGAGACAGGCGGGCAGTTCGAGCCCAAGATTCTCGTGTTCTGTTGCAACTGGTGCTCGTACGCAGGCGCCGACCTTGCTGGGGTCAGCAGGCTGCAGATGCCCCCCTACTTCAGGGTGATCAGGGTAATGTGCTCCGCAAGAGTGGACCCCGAGTTCGTCCTGAGGGCGTTCAACAGGGGGGCCGATGGAATCCTCGTTGCAGGCTGCCATCCCGCGGACTGCCACTACATAGGCGGCAACTACAGGACCCGCAGGAGGATGGCGCTGCTGAAGATGCTCATACAGCAGTTCGGATTCGACCCTGACAGGCTGCGCCTGGAATGGGTATCAGCAGGCGAGGGCGAGAAGTTCCAGAAGACCATCATCTCCTTCACCAACACGATTAAGGAACTTGGACCGTCCCCCATGGTAGGTGGTGAATGAGGATGTCCATCAGGGAGGCCAAGATACGCGCGGCACTGAGAACAGTCGAGGGAGAGAGGGTCAGATGGCTTCTGGGAAAGAAGGGCCAGCTGACGACACAGGGAAACGTCTTCGGAGAGGCCATCACTGACGCGAGATACAGCTTCATAGTGCAGAAGGCCGCAGGCGTGGAGCTGGAGAGAAACCTCTTGCTGCAGGAAATGGAGGAAGGCCCGAGGACCGTTCACGAGCTGCACGACATCACAGGCATACCGAAGCCTGAGATCGTGAAGCACATAATCGCCCTCAAGAGATGGAGGCTGGTTGACCAGGTCGGCATGAAGGGTCAGTCGCCGCAGTACAGGGCCGCGCCAAGCAGGGCACAGCCTGAGAAGGTAGAGGTGAACTGAGATGGCAGACAAGATCAAGATCGCACAGTACTGGGGCGCGGGGTGCGGAGGATGCGACGTCGCGCTCTTGGACATCGATGCGAGGATCCTGGACGTCCACGCGATCGCAGAGGTCGTGTTCTGGCCGATCGGGTTCGACGGCAAGCTGAAGGAAATCGAGGCAATGCCGGACAAGTCCATAACCGTGAGCTTCTACAATGGCGCGATTCGCAACTCCGAAAACGAGCACGTGGCCAAGATTCTGCGCGAGAAGTCTGCTGTCATGATTGCCTTCGGCTCGTGCGCGTGCTACGGCGGGACGCCCGGGCTAGCGAACGTGACGAACAGAAAGGAAGTCTTCGAGACGGTCTACAAGAATACCGTGTCGACCGACAATCCAGGTTTCGTGACCCCGCAGTCGCATCTGAAGGTTCCCGAGGGGGAGCTGGAACTGCCCGAGTTCTACGACACAGTCAAGACGCTCGACGAGGTGGTCGACGTCGATTACTTCATGCCAGGTTGCCCGCCCACGGTCAACCTGATCGCCATGGCCGTGGATGCGGTGGCACAGCACGTGACGAAGGGAGCGCCTCTTCCGCCGAAGGGGACGGTCATCGCTTCGGACAAGACCCTCTGCGACGAGTGCAAGAGGGAGCGGGTCGAGAAAGGCAGGAGGATTGAGAAGATCTACCAGGCCTACGAGATCAAGCCCGACCCGAAGAAGTGCTTGCTCGATCAGGGCATAATATGCATCGGCCCGGCGACGCGGGCTGGCTGCGGCGCGATGTGCCCGAACGCGAATATGCCGTGCAGAGGCTGCATGGGCCCGACGAAGGCGGTGACCGACCAGGGCGCTAGCATGCTGAGCGCACTGTCGTCGCTCCTCAACATCACGGATTCGGAGTCAAAGCTAAGTGAGGAACAGATCATGGAGATGATGATGCAGGTCAAAGACCCGCTTGGGACCTTCTACGCTTTCACACTACCCAAGTCCCCGCTGAAGAGGGCTGTGACCGAGAAGAAGAAAAGGAAGGGGTGATCACATGGCTGGACCAATTATCAACGACACACCAGTGAAGACGAAGGAGAGGAAGATAACCATTGACCCCATCACGAGGCTAGAGGGACATGGCAAGATCGAGATATTCCTGGACGATGCAGGGAACGTCGAGAATGCGTACCTGCAGATCCCAGAGCTGAGGGGATTCGAGAGGTTCTGTATAGGCAGACACGTGATGGAGTTGCCCGTGCTGACGAACAGGCTCTGCGGTGTCTGTCCAGCCGCACATCACATCGCATCGACGAAGGCGCTGGACGCGGTGTTCGACGCAACGCCAACGGAGACCGCAAAGAAGCTCAGGGAGCTGTTCTACATGGGGCAGTACACCCACAGCCACATCGCCCACTTCTACGCCCTCGCTGCGCCTGACTTCGTGCTCGGCCCGTCGGCGCCCTCGAACAAGAGGAACGTTCTGGGCGTGGTCGATGCCGTGGGCGTGCCGATAGGTGCCGAGGTCATCAAGCACAGGTCCTACGGCCAGAAGGTGCAGGAGATCGTCGGCGGCCGTGCAACGCACCCAGTGTTCGGCCTGCCCGGAGGCGTCTCGAAGCAAATAAGTGAGGAGGAGCGCGCGAAGATGGAGGACATGGCGAAGTCCTGCGTCGAGTTCGGCAAGTTCACCATCAAGCTGTTCCACGACGTGGTGCTGGGCAACAAGGACTATCTGGGCTTCGTGCTCAACAAGGATGCCTACTACCTCGAGACCTACTACATGGGCATGGTCGACAAGAACAACAAGACCAACTTCTACGACGGAGACATACGCGTTGTCGATCAGGCTGGCAAGGAGGTCGTGAAGTTTAAGCCCAGCGAGTACTTGGACGTCATCGCCGAGCATGTTGAGCCCTGGACCTACATGAAGATGCCATACCTGAAGAAGGTTGGCTGGAAAGGATTCGTGGACGGCGCCTCCAGCGGCATATACAGAGTTGGTCCGCTGGGCAGGATAAACGTCTGCACGGGGTACACGACCCCGCTGGCGCAGGCTGAGTACGAGATCTTCAAGAAGACGATGAAGGACCTCGGAGTCACGGGTCCAGTCCATCACACGCTCGCGTTCCACTGGGCGCGCGTGATCGAGCTCCAATATGCGACCGAGAGGATGCTCGAACTCGCGAGCGACAGGAGCATCACCAGCGACGACATCAGAGGACCCTTCAAGGAGCCAAAGGAGGGCGTGGGCATATGCGAGGCACCGAGGGGCACCCTGATTCACCACTACGCAGCGGACAAGAACGGACTGTGCACAAAGATTAACATGATCGTGGCGACGACCAACAACTACGCTGCGACAAACACGAGCGTGAGACAGGCAGCGAAGGCTCTGATCAAGAACGGCGAAATCTCGCCCGGCCTTCTGAACAAGGTCGAGATGGCCTTCAGGTGCTACGACCCGTGCAACTCGTGTGGCACGCACGCTTTGAACGGTGCTCCCGCGCTAGAGGTCAACGTGAGGCGGAAGGACGGCTCGCTCCTCACTGCCCAGAGAAACTTCTGAACAACAGCTCGGGGGCGCATGCCCCCAACTATGCTTTTCCTGCCACCGCTGAGTCAGGATTATTATGGCCAATGATCTACGGACATCTGTGAAGACCCTAGTGCTTGGAGTTGGCAATCCGATCCTATCTGACGACGGCGTGGGAATCCATGTTGCCAGAAGGCTGAGGGACAAGGAGATTCCCGGGGTCAACGTGGAGGAACTCGCGGCAAGTGGCCTGGAACTCCTCGACGTGGTCAGAGGATATGACAGGGTCATTATCATAGATGCTATTCAGACGAAGCAGGGAAGGCCGGGTGAGCTCTACGTGCTGGATGAGAAGGATTTCGAAAAGGCTATTCACGGGTCCTCTCCTCATGGAATAAACATGGCAACTGCGCTTGCGCTTGGCAGGAGGCTCATCCCCGAGCAGATGCCAAAGGAGGTGGTCTTCCTCGCAATAGAGGCAGAGGACGTCACGAACGTCAGCGAGAATCTCACGCCTGAGGTCTCCAAAGCCCTGCCCAAGATTCTGAGGAAGATAGAGGCCGAGTTCATCTAGTTGGCGATCCTCAGCAGATTCGCGGCACAGGATCGCCGGCGGGTGGCTCGACCACTCTCTTGCCGCCAGTATGCGTGACCATCATCACACCATGCAAGTCCTTTGATGCCTCGCCTATTATTGCCGCCTTCTTTCCCTCTGGCCTGGCCCTTATTGTCTTGAGCACATGATCCGCCATTTCCGGGACGACTGCGAGGACGACTTTGCCCTCGTTGCCGATCTCCAATGGGTCGATGCCCAGCATCTCGCAGGCCGAGAGCACCGCCTCATCGATCGGAAGGTCCTCTTCTCTGATACGCATGCCGACCTTCGACTTGTCCGCCCACTCGTTCAGCAAGTTGGCCACTCCCCCGCGCGTCGGATCCTTCATCGCGGTGATTCCGCCGACGCTCAGCGCGTCCTCGACGAGGTGGTTCATTGGTGCTGCATCGCTCTTGACCGCTGTATCGAATCCATAGCCCTCCCTGAAAGACAGCAGAGCAACACCGTGGTTGCCTATCGGCCCCGAAGCAATGAGCACATCTCCAGGTGCCACAGCCGAATCGTTGGGCCACTTCCATCTGAATGTCCTAGATCTCCTCACCACCTCGATATTGTGGTCGAGGTGCTCAGAACGCTTTCCCACTCCGCTCGTGTTGATGAATAGGCCATCAGCAGCTGTTTTTTCCACGACCTTCGTATCCCCTGTGACGACCTTCACGCCCGCCTTTCTTGCCGTGTTGTTCATGCTCTTCATTATCTTGTGCAAGTCGTCCGTTGGAAAGCCCTCCTGGATTATCATGGCACATGAGAGAGCAAGAGGCGTCGCACCCATGACCGACAAATCGTTGACCGTGCCGGCAATTGACAGAACACCGATATCCCCGCCCGGGAAGAAGAGAGGCTTCACGGTGTACGAGTCGGTCGTGAAAGCGATGCCGTCGATTATCGCTGCGTCGTCAAGCGCCGCCAGCGGTATCTCGCCGAAGTCGTGATCGAGTTCCTTGAGCACGAACTCGCGAATGAACTCTTGCATTCGCTCGCCACCAGCGCCTTGAGACATCGTTATCTTGGGCATGGAACAGTACCGGCTCCTGTGCGAAAAGTCTGGCCGGTTATAACCTTTTTGGCTTACTGGCTTTGATGCCGCTTCATCACGGTTGCAGATATCTTGATTAGCCAGGATTCGGTTCTGAGTGAATGATGCTCTCTGGAGTAATACTAGCGGGAGGCCGGAGCACCAGAATGGGACAGGAAAAGGGGTTGACCATGCTCGGCGGGGTCCCCCTGATCGTACACGTCTCAAGAACGGTGTCTGGCATTGTGGATGAGACTCTTGTCTCCGTTGGCAAAGGGAGAACCCGGGAGTACGACGAGATTCTGGGAAAGGAATTCATATTCGTCGAGGACCAGAGAGACAACATTGGACCTCTGGAAGGGCTGGCAAGGACATTCAGGGCCGCTGCTGGGGAATATGTCTTGGTCAGTCCTTGCGACACGCCTTTTTTGAAAGCCCGTCTCTGCAGACTAGTCATCTCAAGAGCGATTGGGAGGGATGGAGCCATGCCCAAGATTGGCTGGAAATATGAGACCCTCCACGGCGCGTACAAGAGAGAAGTGTGCCTCACCGCTTTCGAGCACGCTCTTGCCAAAGGAAGGCTGAAACCGCGGGATGCGCTACAAGAACTGAATATCGCATACGTCGAAGAGAAGGAGATCCGAGAAGCAGACCCCGAGCTGGAAAGCTATCGGAATCTGAACAATCCTGAGGACTTGCGCTGGGCTGAGAAGAAACTATCTAGTGGTCATGTCTGAGATTCGAATCAGCTCATTCCTCTGCGTCTCTCAACAAGCTTGGTCACCCGTTCTCTGGCGTGATCGAGTTGCAAAGACTCGACAAATCGTTCTGGGCTCGTGTGTGTCAGGTAGTGGGCCCCCGCCGTCGCGACTATTGTCCCCCCGAACGCGTCGAACATCATGTCAATCATCGAATCTGAAAGGGAGTACTGGAGCCTGCTGCCAGTGAGCTGGTCGTTCCCGAACTCCAGGAGCTCCCACACGACCCCGAACGCCATTGTGAACATCACGATGAAAAATGCAAGGAAAGGCCTAGGGAGATAGATGCTGTCGACGTACTTGTCAATGGATACGACCAAGACAAACCCGAGAGCAGCCACAAGGGATGCGGATAGCACATGCGTGATATGGTCCCAGCCGGGAACACGGTCGTAGAACCCTGAAAACCCGGCCACGACATGAAAGAAGAGAGCCAACACGATCCAGAAGTTGAGCTCAATAGGGAGGACCAACCGGAGATCGCGCCTGAGCAGAGAGGGAACCTCGCTGACAAACAAAGACAGCAACGCCGCAGGAATCCATGTGAAGTTGCCCGTGATCAGTCCGGCCATCACAACAGCGACCATGCCTGCCTGCATCGCTCTGGAGAGAAGTTTCAGTCGTTCCTTCACACAGGCTCCTCCCACAAGCTCACCAGGCCGAGCGCTTTCATACGCTTAGCGGACATCGACTTGAGATAGACATCGTACACTATTCCCATCGCGATGCCGCCAACGAGGCTCCACAGCATAATCCCCATGACTGCGCCATTGGTTGCTTGACTTTGTGTCCCGAAGACGACATCGCCGACGTACTCTCCGACCTGCCAGAAACCGGATATTGCCAATGTGAACATGATGACGAAGAAGATCGCGAAAGGCCTGTTCATCCTAACACTTGTGAACATCCTGAGTTCGATTGTCAGCAGGAATCCAATCGTGGACGTTGAGAACGCAAAGGCCAGCGAGGTCAGATCGTCCCACCACACCGCTGTCTCGCGAAGGGCTCTGGAACCTTCGGACACATGGAGCAGAATGGGAAGGGAAAGGACGATGGTCATCTCCCACGGCAACGCCCTGAAAGGGTCTCGCGAAGTGACAATCGGCAGCACGTACAATGAGAGAGCCACGATGCCGAACACAACCCACAGGACATCGAGTCTGAGCACGAGATAGACTGTGGAATAGAACAGGACGAGGCTGGAAATCCAGGACAGCTCTGCCTCGAGTATCTGGTCCCGGGTTACAGAAGCGATGGATCGGCCCATGTGTCTCTCTGCCTCCATCGAGGCCTAGACTCGCACAGAACAAGAACCCCTGGATGCTATTAACCGTTGCTACTCAATGAATGAGATTGGAGAAGCGCCACCTTCAGGACTTGTCCTCGGCCGCCACCTTGTACTTGCCTGGTGGGACATGAACCTCGAACCGCGCTCCTTCTCCGGGCGTGCCTGTCTCCTCGGCCGACAGACCAGTAATGCCGAGGATCGAGTTCACCATGAAAAGGCCGTAGCCAGTGTGCTTCCCCCGTCCAGGATGGAAGATGAGCTTCTTCTCCTTGTCTGGTATCCCGATTCCGTTGTCTTCGTAGATGATCGAGAGGCCGGACTTGGACTCCTTGAAGTGCACCTTGATCTCACTCACCTTCTCGCCGTGTCTCAGGGAGTTGTCCAGAAGGTTGTGGAAGACCTTGTCCAACATCGGGTCGGCGAATACCTCGAGACCGCCAAGCTTGCAGATCACTGTTACTCCCTCGAACCCGAGGCCCGATACCCCCCGCCGAAATGCGTCCTCAGCGTCTACCCAGGCAGGCTCGTTCAATCCCATCTTCTCATAGTCCGCCGTGAACTCCAGCTGGTTTCTGATGCTGTCGACCGCCCCCTTCATCTTATCCAAGTATTCCATGACCGTGTCGTTCCCTGGCGCTCCTCTAGCAATCTCAAGCCATCCGGCGAGGACCGATAATTGGTTGAGAGCGTCATGCCTCGTAACGCTGCCGAGGAGCTGCAGCTTCTCGTTTGCGCGTTTGAGTGCGTCCTCGTACCGCTTTCTGTCGGTCGCGTCTCTTACATACTCGATGACGCCCTTGAGTTCGCCCGTCTCGGAATCCAACAATGGAAAACTGTACAGATCCAGCCACCCAACAGTCTCGCCCATTGGACCTATCCTTGGAACCACTTCGTGTGCCGCCTGCTGGGTCTTTATCGTGCGGATCGTCGGGCAGACTTCGCAGTGCTTCTTCCGGCCGTGGTATGCGTCATAGCACTTCTTTCCAACCAGAGGCATCTTGTGAGAGTACCATTTCTCCATGGCAGAATTGACTTGGATTATGTTCATGTCCCTGTCGAGGATGCTTATGCCATCTTGTATGCTTCCGAACACGGAGCCGAGGAATCTCCCGCTTTCAAGCAAAGCTCTCTCGGCCTTCTTGAGCTCGGTAACGTCGACGAACGACCCTATGCTCCTTGTCGTGCCTGGAATCATCGAGACCGTCGCCTGGATTAGCCTCATATTGCCTTCCCTATCCACATAGTGGAATTCGTAGCTCGCTGGCGCCGAGGCGGAATCCTTCCTTCGAAGCTGATGATACTGCTTCAACCTGGCCAAGTCCTCCTTGGCGACGAACGAAGTCCACTTTCTTCCTACGATCTCTTCCTTTCTGTATCCGCTCAATCTCGTGAACTCGTCATTGATCATCGAGATAGTCATGTCCTCTTCGAATATCGCGATAGCCGTGCCTGTGTTCTCGAACACCGCACGATACCTCGCCTCGCTCTCGGATATGGCGCTCTCCATTGCCTTGCGTTCGACGACATCGGTCATTATCCGGGAGAAAGCGCGTAGGATGTTCGCGTCCTCCTCCGACCACTTCCGCTTCCTCTTGCACTCCTCAATCCCCATGAAGCCGTACATTGTGCCGTTGGAGAGGTAGAGCGGCATAGCGAGTATGGATTTGATACCCTGTGGAACCAGGCGTTCGCGATCGACCTCGCTACGTATGTCATCGATGTCGTCAAAAACGATAATCTCGTTCCTCAGCATCTTCTCCATCCACAACGGGAATCTAGAAACGGGCATGTTCTGCAGCGTGGCCCTCTCAGACTTTACCCCGGAAGAGACCCACTCATAGGTGTTGCTGAAGGTCTTCTGAGCATCATTGTACTCGAAAATGTACACACGAGAAACATCCATCAGCTCCCCCATCATCCCCAACGACTCGTTGAGGAACACGCCCAGGTGGCCAACCCTCACAGCATCTGCGGATATCTTGGCCAGGAGGTTCTCGTATTCGAGTCTCTTTCTAAGCTCGTCCTCCCAATGCTTGCGCTCAGTGATGTCAAATCCGAGTCCGATGATGCCAACTACATCATCCGTATCGCTTCTCATAGGGACCTTGCGGGTGACGACCGTGATGTGCCTGTCTCCCTCGATCATGTCCTCTTCCCCGACATAGATCGGCCCACCGCTGCTCAACACGCGCTGGTCATCGGAGCGAAATTTCTCTGCCATTTGTCTGGAAAATAGATCGTAGTCCGTCTTTCCTGGTATCTCTTCCTTGGGACAGCCAACAGCGCGGCAAAACCGTTCGTTGGCGGTAACGTAGACGCTGCGCGAATCCTTCAGGAAAGCATAGCCTGGAAGACTGTCAAGCAGGGTCGCCATGTTCCTTATGTTCTGCTGCATCATCTGTTCGGCGAGTTTCCTGTCACTGATATCACGAGACATGCCATCGATCGCAACCAGAGTGCCATCCTTGTCCAGGACGGGGGTGTATCGCATCTCTGTCCAGAGCACCCGACCGTCTTTACGAATCCATCGCAGCATCACGGAGCCCGCGGAGGTGATTGGAGGGCGCATCAGAGCCTCGAGAATTGGCCGGTCGTCAGGATGAACGATCTTCGTTCCGAGCTCCGGATCAGCGTAATGCTCCTCTGGGGTATATCCCGTGATTGCCGTTGCCGAGGGGCTCACGTATTCGAAGCCACGCTCTGGCAGGTACCTGTATCGGAAGATCAGGTCCTGAGCGTTCTCAGCCAACATCCGGAACCGTTGGTCGCTTTTGCGCAGCTCCTCCTGTTTCTTCCTGATCTCAGTGATCTCCCTAACTATTGCGAGTATCTTCGCCTCAGAGACCGGGAGAAGCCTTGCCTCGTAGAAGTGCTCCTGCCCATCCTGCAACACCAAGGAGTAACTGCACGATGTCAATGACCCTGTTCTGACTACCCTTTCGACTGCGTCCACGACAACCTTAGAGGCGTCGCTGGGCAGAACGCTCGCTATCCTCTTTCCAAGGAATTGCTCAGGCGGGACGTAGAGATCCTGCATTCGGCCTGCTCTGTAGCCCACAATCGTTCCGTCTGGCGTGAGTTGGAACAGCAGGTCAGGGTATGATTTGAAAATGGCTTCGAGCTGGGAGGTCGTCTCCCGAAGCTGCTTCTCGGCCTCCTGGCGGAGCCTGCTCTGCGTCATGTCAACGCCGATGCTGGCCGTCCCGATGATGTTATTCTTTCTATCGCGCAGGATTGTGCTATCCCAGGAGATCAGAAGCTTCTCTCCCTTGCGCGTAGCTATCTCGTTCTCATGACCAAGATCGAGTGGAACCTCGCCTCCTCCCACAAGAATGTCGAAGTACTTTCTCATATCCGCTCTTTGTTCTGGAGAGATGAAGAGATCGAACCAATCGCCCCCCATCACTTCGTCACTTTCCCAGCCTGTCACGGACAAGAAGTAATCGTTGCAGAAAGTGATTCTCCCGCGAGCATCGAGCAGGACGGCAATGTGCCTTATGTTCTGCAGCATCTCCCTGAACCTTCGCTCCGATTCACGAAGCTCCTCGACGGCCGTCCTCTGGCTCACTGATTGGAAAATCACGTGTGCGAGCTCGGCGAACTGCGATTTCGGATCCCCGCCTTTCTGCAGATAGTAGTCGGCGCCGCAGTTCAGTGCCTCGATAGCCACGTCCTCCCGACCCTTGCCCGTGAACAAGACGAACGGAATGTCGTTGCCCTGGTTCCTGAGCAATTTGAGCAACTCAAGACCGTTCATCTCGGCCATGGCATAGTCCGCCACAATGGCATCGTAGGTCTTTCTTGCCATCTTGTCAAGGGCGGAACGCGCAGAAGTCGCCGTATCCACCTTGAACCTCCCGTCCCTCTCAAGAAAGAATTGAGTGAGCTCCAAGATGGGCGGGTCGTGGTCGACGAGAAGTACGTTGATCATCAGTACAATCCTCGGAGATCGAAACGGAGGGGGTAAGACAATCGCTCATGAGGGTATTTATTAGCTATGTCGGAACTGTTCGAGTCCCGCAGGTCATCGAGAAGAACACGCACAGGAGGAGTTGGGCCTCCAACAACGGACTCATGGCGCTGAGGGGGAGATTTGAACTCCCGAGGCGCAAAGCGCCACGAGCTTGCTGGCATGACCAACACAGCCTCCAGGCTCGCGCCTTACCGGTCTGGGCCACCTCAGCTCAGAACCACCAAAAGTGTGTTCATATTTAAGAGTATCCGGCTGTCAGAGTTCGAACGATTCACTGCCTGTTGCCACGCCTCAGAACCGCGCCTATCTCGTCCAGAATCTCAGGTCGGATATCTCTGATGGTCGGCCTGAGACGTCGAGCGATTTCGACATCCCCGAGGTCTATCTCGGCCTCGACGATGTCCTCCTCGAGGTCTTTCGCCCTCACGATCTCTTCGCCTCGGGGGCTCAGCAATACGCTTCCACCACCGAATACGAGGCTTCCATGGACTCCAACCATATTGCTGTAGGCGACGAATACTGAGTTCTCCACCGCCCGACCGGGCATGACCCTTCTGAAGAACGGTCTCGACGTCGTCGGGGCGGCTGAAATATTAACTAGCATTTGTGCCCCAAGGAGAGTCTCGAGCCTCGCCAGCTCAGGGAAGAACATGTCATAGCAGATTGTGAGCCCAAGCTTTGCGTGAAGCCCGTGGGCAACCACCACGTCCTTTCCAGAAGCGAAGAAGACACGTTCCTCGAACGGGCCAAAAGTGGGAAGATACATCTTGTCATATCTGTAGAGCCTGCCCCTGCCCGTCGCAAGAAGACATGAGTTGTAGACCAGCCCACGGACCCGCTCGTCCTTCATCGGGGCGCCGAATACGATATCTCTCTTCGTCTCCTTCGCCAGCCTGAGGACGGCCTTTATTGTCGGACCGACGACAGTCTCGGCCAGCGAGAAGAGGTCATCTCTTGGAAGGTATCCTGTGAGGCTCAGTTCCGGAAAGATCACGATCTTGCCATTGGTCTTCTTCACGATGTCTCTCATGCGCTTCAGGTTGGCCTCCTTATCGTGAAGCTGACATGTGACCTGTGCCAGTGTGACGACGGTCTTGGGCATCGGAGGGGCAACATCTTGGCACTAGATTAGCGTTTACTAAGAACCATCAGGCATGGCCTACCATAACTGATAAATCCAGACCTGCCCATTCAAGCGCCGATGATACTGCCACAGCTCAGGGATGGCACGGAGCAGACGATCGAGAAGTTCCTTGCAGAGAAGCTCAGGAAGGTGGGAGCGAAGGGGCTTGTCCTGGGCGTCAGCGGAGGGCTCGATTCCGCAGTTGTGCTGAGGCTATGCGCGAGGGCGGTCGGGAGGCAGAAGGTGCTCGCGCTGCTCATGCCTGAGAAAGACTCTCCAAAGCAGGAGTTGCAGGACTCCAAGGAACTCTGTGAACAAGAGGGAGTGCCATACAAGGTGGTGAACATCACACCTGCCATCGAGGCTTTCAGGAAGGCAATCAAGGATAGGATCGACAAGAAATCCATGGCGAACATCAAGGCGAGATGCAGAATGATCGCTCTCTACCACCACGCCAACACGGACTGGCGCCTGGTAGTCGGCACTAGCAACAAGAGCGAGCTCTTGATTGGCTACTTCACGAAGTTCGGCGACGGGGGCGCGGACCTGGAACCCATAGGCGATCTCTACAAGACCGAAGTCCGTCAGCTCGCTAAGCAGATCGGCATTCCCGAGAAGATCATCAAGAAGGTGCCCACGGCTGGTCTCTGGAAAGGTCAGACTGATGAGAGCGAGATGGGCATCAAGTACGACAGGCTCGATGCGATCCTGTCTGGCATAGAGCTCGGCCTCGACATGAAAGAGATATCCGAGAGGGCGGAGACCTCGAGGAAGGAGGTTGAGAGGATCGCACGAATGGTCAGGCTGTCATCACACAAGCGCAAGTTCCAGCCCGCGGCCAAGGTTGGGTTCAGGACACCCGGTCTTGACTGGAGAGAGGGCGACGAGGATATCTGAGTCGGCTCTAGAGATAGCGCTTCGAGATTGACATCTTCGCAGCCATCAACGGGTCGACCACTTGTGAGATCTTGAGGTTGGCTGCGACGCTGGCAATAATGTAGGCCTCTTCGAAATCTGTCCCGCGCCTGTCTGCGATGAACTTGACCATGTCTGATGCTGCGAGTTTTGCAGCTTCGTCCAATGTCTTTGCAGCCGCATATGTGATCCACTCAGTCGGCGTTTCAATCATCGGGCGCTTGATGTCCAATCCCTCGGCATTGGACAGCGTGACCGTCACCTCCGCCGGCACTTCAACGCCCGTACCACATATTTCTCCATCCCCCATGGCAGCATGAACATCGCCAATTGCGACCATCCCACCGCTCACGAACGTGGGGAGATGGACCTTCGAGCCTTCGCGCACCTCCGTCGTATCCATGTTGCCCCCGAAATCGCCGGGATGAGATGTCGGGTAGCTTCCTTTGAAGGGTGAGACGCCTATCACGCCCACATGAGGATTGATTTCAATCTCAAGATCCTCTGACACCCTAGCTTTTCCGCCTCTGATGTCAACGATTCTCGTTCGAGATCTTCGAACGTCCCTGCTGAGCAGCCCCAGATTCGGCGAACACATGATGACCCCTCTCTTGCCGCACTTGATTCTCTCGATGGAAACACAGAGCGCGTCACCAGCAAGCAGGCCCTCGACTTCGATCGGCCCAGTCGCAGGGTTGACTTCACCCATGCCAACGTCCTCGAAGAGGCACTTCGAGCTCTTCGCCTTGCCCGAGAAGCAGTCACCAGTTTCGACGATTACTCTCTCTCCGTTCCTGACGGTGTACGCTGGAATGTTCCCCGGAGAGAAGTTGAAGATAGCCTTCTTGCGGCTCAACCGTCTCATGCCACGCACCAGCTGGCATGGGACATCGGCCACATGCGACAAGAAGTTTGTTCTGTATTCGTCAAACCCCAAACCTTTATGTAAGGCCATCCTTTTGGAGGAAGCCACCAGGCTCCCGTAGTGTAGTCCGGCCAATCATTCGAGCCTCTCGCGGCCGCTTCTCGCGGCAGGCCGGTGAAAGCTCGATACCCGGGTTCAAATCCCGGCGGGAGCACCTATTGTCCGAGTCAAAACAAGTATTATCTACGGGAAGAGTCTCCAGGCGAAGATCTCGGACAAGGCGAATGAATAGGAGGATGCGAGATGGGTGCCGCGCGTGTGAGATTCTTGGACAGAGATGAGGAGGAGCTCGTTCATTCAGCTAGCCTTGAGTGCCTGAAGGACATCGGCGTCCTGGTTCGCAGTCCAGTTGTCCTGAGGACGCTGGAGAAATCGGGAGCGATTGTAGATCCGAGGAAGGGCATCGCTAAGTTGCCACAAGACATGATCGAGGGTGCCATTAGAAGAGCTCCGAAGACAATTCGCTTGTACGCTAGAAATCCTAAACACGATTTGCCATTGCCAGTTGACGGGCCTCCTTACATTGCCACGAGCGGCCTCGCGGTATACGTCTACGATCACGAGACGCAGACGAAACGGCCCTCCACGAGAAAGGACATCGCGGCTTTCGGGAAGATAACGGACTCGCTGGATGCGATCGACTACTTCTGGCCGACTGTCACAGCCTCCGAGGTCCCTGAAAGGGCGCACTCACTTCATGAACTCTGGACCGCGCTGAAGAACTGCACGAAGCATGTCCAAGGAGTGTCAATCATCAGCGCGGATGACGCAAAGGCGCAGATCGAGCTTGGAGCGTGCATTGCGGGAATCAAGGATGAGCTGAGGAGGAAGCCGTACTTCTCCGTGATCTGCTGCACGATCGCCCCACTGTCCTTCGAGAGAGGGGCGGTCGAAGGGCAGGTGGAACTCGCCAAAGCAGGCATCCCGATCGTCTCAATGTCCATGTCGCTGGCCGGAATGTCCAGCCCTGTGACCCTCGCTGGCACAATCGTGAATGCTAACAGCGAAAATCTCGCAAGCCTCGTGATAACCCAGTGCGCATCGCCTGGTGCTCCACATATCTACAGCTCGGAGTCAGCCCCGGTCGACATGACCACTGGTTGCATCAATTATTATGCGCCCGAAACGCCAGGAATCGCTGCCGCACTTGGCCAGATGGCGAAACGGTACGGGTTGCCGTGCATGACTGGAAGCTGGGGTGTCGGAGGTGCGGAGCCAGGCATCCCCGAGGCGTTCACTGACATGTTTGGTGCAGCACTGTTGAGCATGGCGAACACGGATATCGCCTCGGGAATGGGCTCGATCGACGCGGCCAAGGGCGCATCGCTTGAACAGGCCGTGCTCGATTCGTGGCTGTGGGACGACGTCCGCCCGTACCTCAGGAGCTTCAGGATTGACAGAGAGACGATAGCGCTCGACGTGATGAAGGCAGTTGGTCAGGGCGGCACATTCCTCACACATCCGCATACGGGCAGGACCTTCCGAAAGGAACTCTTCATCAGAGACCAAGGATGGAAACCGTGGCAGAAGTATCCTGCCAGCAAGATGTTAGAGGGTGCCCGAGCGCTCGTCAGGAAGATCCTCAAAGAACATGCGGTTCCGCAGCTAGACCCGGACATCGCAAAGAAGGGTGACGACATCATCAGAAGATATGAGAAGAATCTCTCAGGTTAGGCCGGGAAGGCGGACGCCTCATGTATAACGTGCACGACCTAGACGAACCCACTGGATGGGAGAAGTCAGGCCATCTTGCCTCAAAGCGACAGTCTGGCCGAGCAGTTGCTGCACATCTCTGAGCTCTTGAAATCCGTGTCCTGGAGCGAATTGGAGAAGTGCATCACACATCTCCTGTCCGGACAATGAGAGAGCCCGAACACATGTCCGAGCTCATGTATGATCTCCTTGAGGAGCCTCTCCTTGAACGTCCCTGGGTCATTGGACTTGAGCCTGTTGGTGGACACGATGGCACAGCCACCATCAGAAGATGCCAGGCCGAAGACGAAGTTCATGTCTGGCACGTAGATGTCCTCCTTGGTCAAGCCAAGGACATAGTCCGTCTGATGCTCGATTCTCAAGCGGCAGACCTCTGAGAGAAGGTCATCCGCACTTGACTGCCATCCTCTCATTCGTGTCCGGGGCATTCCTACTTTGAGGTTCTTGGTCACAAGACCGAACCTGGCCCTCACTGCTGGTTCCACAATATCCACGTTTTTCTCGTCATCGAATTCAACCAGCAGGATCGTCCACAACGAAATCACCTACGCCAAGAACATGCAGACCGTCGTGGTCGGGAGCTTCCTCCTGAGGTCGGCCATATGAGGCCCGTAGAGGAACATTCTCTCCTTGCCCCCTGTGATCTCGCGGCCGAGCAACCCAGATACGACAGCGCACTCCTCCTCTCCTTCGACACGCCAGGTCGACTGCTCATGACCAGGGTCGGCCATCAGAACGATCGGTATCTTGACGTCCCTCAGCCCCGCTTTCGCAAGGGCGGCCCTGATGAGATAGAGCTCGTCCTTGGATATCAGGTATCGTTGGCCATCTCTGCCGTCGTAGTGGGGGTCCTGCATCTCCACCAGCTCGCTGAGCCTCCGCCTCCTCGACGGCACATGAGCGTTCATCTGCTGAAGGAGTCTCTTGAGCACCCCCTCCTCGGATATGCCGCCTATCATCGAACTCTCTCACATGAAACAGGGGCCCATGGGTAGTTGTAGGCTTCGCCTATGCGGGACGGTCAGCCTCCCTTCACTCACCACTCCTCGAAGTGGAGATGAACCTGATCGACCTCACGCCCCTGACCTTTCTGATCTTGCCCAGTATCTCTCTCAGCTTGCTGTTCGGCCCGCGCGCGATGAACACCTCCATGCACTGGCCCTTCTCGAGATGGAGATGCAGCATCATCTGAATTTCCTCGTAACGATGCTGGAGCACCGAGAGCTCTCCTCTAGGGCCCGCCTCGTCATAGATCATCGTGATGACGATTTGGTTCTCCCCCTCGGTGCTGTCCCACTCAGTCTCATCGACAAACGATCGCATGGTCTCCCGCATTGCATCTGAGCGGGACCGATATCCCTTGGCAGTCAGGATGTCGTCGAACTTGTTCAGAAGCTCATTCGGAACCGATATGCTCACTATCGTCATGTTCTCAGCAGGAGGAAGAGCGGCGGTCGCACTATTTCTGTCTTATTAAGAGGTCGGCTGAGAATGAATAAAGAGGTGTCTGGGAGGGACCCTCAGAGACGTCTCAGCCTCTTCAATACCTGCTCAGGATTCGAGACGAGAGCAGCACGTACCTCCTCTGGTGTCATCCCCGCCCCACGGGCGACAGTGTTGGCGAACTCCATCGTGCTGAGTTCCTCGGGAGAGTGGGCGTCGGTGTTGACGAGAACCTTCGCCCTCGCCTCTCTTGCCAGTGCGGCCACATGCCCGTTTGACAACGAGTGGCCTCTCCTACACGTCACCTCCAGAAATACTTCGTTCCCTCTCGAGAGCTCAACATCATCCAATGCTATCATTCCCGGGTGGGCCAGGATGTCGACATCCGGGTTCATCACTGCCTTATGGTTTGTACCTCGCTCAACTGGCTCGACTGGAGTCTCTCCGTGTATGACAATGAGCTCTGCACCAGCCTTTCTAGATTTTCGAACGGCCTCATCGATATATTTGACTGGCACGTGTGTGAGCTCGATACCTGGGATCGCCTCGATGCCCCATGCGTCGGCTCTTTTACAGTCTTGAACCGCCCCCTCTATGACCCATTCGAGATTCGAGAAGGATGCATGGTCAGTTATCGCAACGGCTCTGTGGTCCATCTTCGCAGCCCTTCTGATAAGCTCCATGGGGAGAAGCTCGCCATCGCTAAACGTGGTATGCAAGTGAAAGTCGCATCTCCGTGCCCTCATTTCTTTCGGCCCTCCAGTTCCCTATAGATGTCATCCATCGTTATGCCTTCGTCATATAGAAGGACCATGAGGTGGTAGAGGAGGTCGCCTGCCTCGTACACCATCTCCTCTCGCTTCTTGTCCTTCGCCGCTATGATCACTTCGGAGCTCTCCTCAGCGATCTTCTTGAGAAGCAGGTTCCTGTTTCTCAGGAGCTTCCAGGTATAGGACGACTCTGACTGGACCTTCTTGCGCTCGTCGAAGACACGCCAGAGGTGTGCTACGATGTCACTTGGTCCGATCGGGTTCTTCGCAAAGCATGAGTAGGTTCCGGTGTGACACGCCACACCGGTCTGCTCCACACGGGCAAGGATGGCGTCTCCATCGCAGTCCGTGATAAGCTCGACGACCTTCTGGACATTGCCCGAGGTCTCCCCCTTCTTCCAGATCGCGTTCCTCGATCGGCTCCAGTAGTGCATATAGCCGGTCTTCCTGGTCAGGCCGAGAGCCTCGTCATTCATGTACGCCAGCATGAGGACATTGTTGTTCTTCACGTCTTGCACGACAACGGGCGTCAGGCTCTGTGTCTCGCTCATAATACCTCACCCCTTCTGACGGATACTCCATTTTCCTCGAGAACTCGCTTCACTTCTGCTACCGTGTGTTCTCCATAATGGAATATTGAAGCGGCGAGGGCCGCATCCGCCTCGCCCTTGGTCAGGACCTCGACTATGTGCTCTATCCTTCCGCAGCCACCCGATGCGATGACCGGCACGTTCACCGCATGCACGACCTCTCTCGTCAGCTCGATGTCATATCCTGCTTTCATACCATCAGCGTCCATGCTTGTCAAAAGCAGCTCGCCCGCTCCTCGCTCACAGACTTCCTTTGCCCACTCGATTGCGTCCAATCCTGTCGGCTCAGTGCCCGAGTAGGTGTACACCTCCCAGC
>CAYOXJ010000001.1:0-25741 GCA_964407905.1 uncultured Thermoplasmata archaeon | reverse complement strand
TGTCCAGAAGTCTTTAGCCGCGATATATCCGCCCCCAAATACATCTGTTCCCTGACCACGGGCCAGTCGCTGCTGGGCATCAGTTAGGTTATCCAGTGCCTCCTTAAATCCTGTCGGCTCAGTGCCCGAGTAGGTGTACACCTCCCAGCCGTGATCTGTGCGCTTTGCATCGATGGCGACGACGATGCACTGGCTCCCGAAGGCGTCTGCGCATTTGGTGATCAGCGCGGGATCCTCAACCGCTGCAGTGTTTATAGAGGTCTTGTCCGCGCCCGCCTTGAGCGTCATCCTAACGTCTGCGAAGGAGCGGATCCCTCCGCCCACGGTCAGCGGGATGAACAAGCCCTCAGCGGTCTTCGTCACAGCTGCCCTCAGGGTCTCTGCGCCAGATATGGATGCTTTCACGTCGAGAAAGACAATTTCGTCGGCACCCTGGTTCTGATATTCGATCGCCAATGCTGGGGGATCTCCTACCTGCTTCAGATTCTTGAAGCACACGCCTTTGACAACCACGCCATCCTTGACGTCGAGGCAAGGGATTATGCGCTTGGTGAGTGGCATCAAGTGCTCCTCCATTCCACGCGTGACTTCGTTGACATCATTGTTTCCGACATTGCCATTGCCTCTTTGAGCGCCAGCCCCAGCGCTTTGAAGGTCGCCTCGATTATGTGGTGCTCGTCCTTTCCTCTCAGGACGACTGTGTGCACAGTGGCTCTGAGCTCCATCGCGAAAGATCTCACGAAGTGCTCGTACATCTGCTCCGGCAGCTCGAGATGGACATAAGGTCTGTCAATGAGGTCCACGGACACCTGTACCAATGCCTCATCCATCGGGACCGTGGCACTGGCGATCCTCTGAATCGGCCGATCGCCAAGCGCTTCTCTGAACGCTCGGCCAAGTGCAATCGCTACATCTTCGACCAGGTGGTGCTCGATATCGCCTTTTGCGGTTATCGTCAGGTCGGAGCCAGAATACTTCGCAAGGGTCTCGACCATGTGCCGAAGGAACTCATCTGGGATGCTGCAGTCAGCGACTCCCTTGCCGTCCAGATTCAGGCTCAGTTCAATCTCTGTCTCCTTCGTCTTCCTCAATAGTCCAGACGTCCGACCTTTCTCTTTCGCTCTCATCTAAACATCCTCACTGCCGTCTTGAAATCGACCTTGCCTGTGTACAACGCCATACCGACTACTGCGGAGTGCGCTCCCATCCTCTGCAATGCATCCAGATCGCCCAAGTCGGTGATCCCACCGGAGACGATAACGGGCTTCTTCGTCTCATTGATCAACGCCTGTATAGGAATGGGGTCTATTCCCCTCATCCGACCCTCAACCTCCACGTTCGTATAAAGGTACCCGAATATCGGAAGTGGTTCGAGGTCCTTTGCGACTGCAAGCAGATCCTCTCCAGAGCCTTCCTGCCAACCCTTGACAAGCACTTCGTAACCGACGGAATCAATGGCGATGACCACCCCGTCAGGATACTGGGTCGCAACTTGTTTCGCGAAGGACCTATCCTGTATGGCCTTCGTGCCGAGAATCACTCTCTCGCACCCGATGTCGAACAGCCTCTGGACCTGTTCCACAGTCCTGACGCCTCCGCCGACTTGCACTGGCACATCCACACCTGCTGCTATTTTCTCGACGAGGTGCTCGTTGTTGCCAGTGCCCAACGCAGAATCGAGATCGATCACATGGAGCATCTCAGCGCCCTCGTCCTGCCATCGCCTCGCCACTCCGAGCACGTCCGCAATCTCAAACTTCTCAGTGCCCGGCTTGCCTCCGACGAGCTGTACGCACTTGCCTCCTTTGATGTCGATAGCGGGAAGCACCATCATCCTGATCCCTCCGCCAATGCGACGAAGTTCGACAGCAGCCTCAGCCCTGCAGGACCGCTCTTCTCGGGGTGGAACTGCACTCCACACAGAGCGCCCTTTCTGACTGCCGAAGGAAACCTCTCACCGTATTCCGTCCATGCGACTGCAACCTCCTCCGAGGGATAGCTCACATACGAGTTCGCGAAGTAGAACTGAGATCCTCTCGAAACGCCTCGAAAGAGATCATCGTCACTGGCGTCCACATCGTTCCAGCCCATCTGTGGAACCCTGCCCCTCATCAGCCTCTTCACCTCTCCTTTAATCACTGCCAGCCCAGGACCCGGGGACTCCTCGCTTCTCTCAAATAGTATCTGCATGCCAAGACAGACTCCTAGCGTAGGAATGCCTTCCGCAATTCTCTTTCGCAGGTCTGTCAGGATTGGCTTCAGTGTGTCCATTGCCGCCCCGAATGCCCCGACCCCAGGAAATACAATGCACTCTGCATCAAGCAAAGCTCCAGGATCAGCAACAATTTCGACCTCGGCACCTGCTCTTTCGAGACCTTTCGAGATGCTGTGCAAATTCCCAACGCCATAGTCCATGATGGCTGCCCTCATTGGTGACCTCCTTCGAGCAAGTGTTCAAGCTTCTCGAGCAGCGTCTCGAGCATCGGCCTCGGACCAATGGTAATCCTGATGTGGTTCTCCAAGAGCGGATAGGCATTGCAGTCTCTTATGGCAATGCCCTCTCCTCTCAGCGCGGACACCAATGCAGGTCCGTCAACAGGCGATTTGCAGAGCAGGAAATTGCATTCAGACGGATAGACCTCGAAACCTAGCAGCTTCAGTTTCTGCGCGAGGAAGGCCCGCTCAGACCTCATATCGGAAATCATCTGCCTGACCCAATCCTTGTGGTCAAAGGCTCTCATCGCGACCGCCTCTGTGAAGGCGTTGAGGCCAAAGGGAGTGCGCACACGGCGGAGCTCATCGATGATCTCCTTGCGCGCGACCGCGAAGCCCGCTCTCAGTCCTGCGATTCCGTATGCCTTCGAGAAGGTCCGCAGGTCAATCGCGTGCTCGACACCCATGACATCGCGAAGCATGCTCGAGCCGCAGAAGTCCGCGTACGCCTCATCCAGTATGACCAGGCCAAATGACTCCGCCAGGACCCTCCGAACCGATCTGACATCGAACAGGTTTGCTGTCGGATTGTTCGGCTGACATATCGACGTCAGCTTCGCGCGCTCTTCTAGTAGGCTGTCGGGGTCCATAGAGAAATCCTTTCTGATAACCTTCTCGCAGATCCTTGCCAGGTTCAGCCTTGCATAGAACTTGTACATGCTGAATGTCGGTGCTGGCGAACAGAACTTGTCATCGGGATTGAGAAAACACTTGGAGGTGATGTCCAAGATCTCGTCCGATCCATTGCCCACAATGACTTCTTCGGAGGACACGCCGAACTCGGAAGCTATGCGAGCGCGAAGACTGTCGGAGTTCTCGCTCGGATACGCCCACAGTCCCGCGAAATCGAACTCATCGGCGAGCTCCTGAACAGCGGGATTGGGGCCGAATAGATTCGCGTTGTCGTTCAGAAGAATCATGTCTGGATTCGATATGGAATAGGATGGTCTTGTGAGCGTGTCGAGGGTCCTGCGCCTGAGTTCTCCGATCGACGTCACTTGTTCACCTTCTTCGCACGGGCCAGTGCCGCAGCCGCATGGGCGGGGAATCCCTCAGATCTGGCCAACATATCGACCACTTTGGAGAGCTTGACTGCTCCTCCGGAGCTTATGTTCTGATAGGGAATGATCTTCAGGAAGTCATAGACCGAAAGCGAGGACATCATCGCTGCGGCACCTTTCGTAGGCAATATGTGGTTAGTTCCTGAGCAGTAGTCCCCAAAGGCGACAGATGAGTACCGACCCAGGAACACAGATCCCGCGTTCTCTATCCTGTCAAGGAGTTCGTTCGGCGCGCTCACGTCAATCAGCAAGTGCTCTGGAGCGTACAGGTTTGAGAAATCCACCGCCTCTGAGATATCTCTCACGATGATGAATATCGCTCCCTCCTCCGAGGCCTTTCTCGCGATCGAACTCCGCTCGGCTGTCGCGAGCATACGCTTGAGAATCCCTGCGGTTTCGAGGGCGACCCTTCTGCTATCGGTCACGACGACCGCACGTGCGAGAGGGTCGTGCTCCAACTGCGCAAGCATATCGGCTGCCAACAGATCTGGTTCGGAGGCCTCATCCGCTATGATCAGGATTTCCGATGGACCTGCGATGAAATCGATGTCGCAATCGTTCCTCACCAGCATCTTCGCAGCAGTGACGAACACCCCGCCTGGTCCTACGATCTTCTGGACCTTCGGCACCGACTCCGTACCGTAGGCCATCGCAGCAATCGCATGCGCTCCCCCAATTGGGTGGACCTCGTCAACGCCACACATATCAGCGGCGGCGAGTATAGAGTCAGGAATCTGTCCTCGCCGACCAGGCGTACACACTGCGATCTCACGCACACCTGCAATCTTCGCGGGGACGCAGGCCATGAGGACAGAGGAGACGTAGTCCGCTGTCCCTCCAGGAACGTACACCCCAATGCGTCTGAGGGGCACGACCCTCTGGCCCAATACCCCGCATGGGTCATCGTACTCGAACGGCCGCAGCCCCTGCCTCGAGTGGAACGATTCGATCCGCCTCCTGCTTGTCTCGAGAGCGATCAGGAGTTCAGCAGGCAATCGTTTCCTCGCGGAACGCAGTCGCGCTTTTGACAATGAAAGTGGACCGCGCTTGAAGCCATCGAAGATCTTGGCGTACTTTCGGAGGGCGACGTCGCCTTTGGCCCTCACAGCCAAGACTATCGGCCTCACCTTGAGCATGGCTGCGTCAAGAGCGACCCCCTCTCTAGTCACGACAGACCCAACCTGGGCCTTCGACATTTTGCGCAACTCGTAAGTCAGCATCTCAGAGTACCATCCTTTCGATTGGTATGACGAGTATTCCTGTCGCTCCAATGCTCTTCAGCATCGTTATCACGCCGTTCACCTCGTCCTCATTCGTGACAGCGTGTATGGCCACCATGTCTTCGCGGCCCATGATGTTCATGACCGTTGGCCCCGAGATGCCTGGGAGCAGAGTCTTCATGTTCTGAAGGCTGGCCTTTGGAACGTTTGCCATGATGTATCGTTTCCTGGAGGCGTTCATCACGCTGTCGATCGCGCTGACCACCTCTTCGATTCTTGCCTGTTTGTCCGACATGGCCTTCTTGTTCCCAATCAAGACCGCCCTCGACTCGAGTATGACAGCTATCTCTCTTAGGTGGTTCAACTTGAGCGTGGATCCAGTCTCTGTCAGATCGGTAATTATGTCCGCGAGGCCCACCTGCGGCGCAACTTCCGTTGCGCCTGAGACTTCTGCGATCTCCACATGCTTGCCCATGCGCTGGAAGAACTCCTTCGTGAGGTTCGGGAAGGAAGTTGCAACTGTGCACCCATCTCTGACGTCCTCGACCTTTTGGATGGGGGAATCCTCTGGAACTGCGACGACCAATCGACACCTGCCAAAATCGAGATCCAGGACCTTCTCGATCTTCCTCCCCGTCTCCATGACAAGGTCCAGGCCCGTGATCCCTAAATCTGCTGCGCCCATTTCCACAAACTCAGGGATATCCTGTGCGCGCACGAGGAGTATCTGATACCTGCCCTTTCCGAACTCGGCAAGCAGCGTACGGTTGCTCGCGTCAGGCACGGGAAACCCTATTCTGTTCATCAGCCTGATCGCACTCTGGTTCAGCCTCCCCTTGTTGGGAAGGGCTATCCTCACCATTGTCAACTCAACACCTCCTTCAATCCCTTCTGTGCCTGGCAGTTTGCTGCTATGGTCTGGCCTGACACGAAAAGCTTCGAGAACAGCTTGAGGACGCTCTGGCTGGTCCGGATGGAATCATCCGTGAAGGCAATCAAACACGACCTTCAGCTTCGCCATGTTCTAGCGCCTCGAGCAAGCGCGGGAAGCTATCGATGATATATATGGATTCCGGTGGGCTTAGGCCGAACATTGCATATGCTTGTACATCAGGAAACAGAACCGCTGCAAGAACCGCCCGCCAATGAAGCAGGTGTTGGCTAGACGATAACTGGGGAAACAACTTCATATTCGGTAAACCATTTCTAGAAACGAGGACGAATTCCGGTGGTAACTGGCGGTTCACCTCAGACCGTGGACTGATTATGGAACCTGAAATGACAGGGGACCGTAGCGCGCACGCACAGACTGTCGCCCTTGAGAGCATCCTGGAGGTGACCTCGGATTTTCTGTACGTCGAGAACGTGGATGCGCTCCTGCACAAGATCGTCAAAACCGTGTCGGAGACCTTCGGACTTGCGAGAGCGAGCATAGGCATACGTGACAAGGAGACGGGGATGTTCGTCGTCCGGGCAGCCTACGGGTTCGACGCCGAGACGGAGGCCAAGATCAGAAAGGTCATGTATCCCATGGAGAGGATGAAGAGGGACCTGAAGCTTGAGTACAAGATAGGCAGGAACGCTTTCTACGTTCCCGCGGAGGGCTGGGAACCCGATGAGGAGGACTTGCTCTTCATATGCCACCCGGAGCGGATGGATCGCGCCAGGAAGTTCCCGGACGAATGGCACGAGCTCGACTACATCGACTTCCTAATGTACAAGAAGGACGGTGGCCTGCTGGGATACCTCGAGATTGACGAACCGGACGATGGCAAGGTGCCATCGGAGGAGAAGCTCAGGGCGATCGAGATATTCTCCGACCTCGCGGCCATCGCGATACAGAACGCTGAGCTATACGAAGAACTCGACAAGGACAGGAAGAAGATCGAGCTTCTGATCGACCTCATTGCGCACGATGTGAACAACTACGTCCAGGCGGTCAGCGGGTTCATAGAGCTGGCAATGTCCAGACGAGGGGTTCCGGAGCCCTCGAGGAAGAGCATGGCGAAGGCCCATGACCAGGCGATGAACCTGAACAAGCTCGTCTCAAACGTGAAGCTCTATGCCATGATTGAGTCCGCCGGGGACAAGGACTTGAGACGAATGGACATTGTGACGACCATCAGGGAGGCGTTCCTGGCAGCGGAGGCGCAGGTTCCGAACAGGATTGTGAAGCTCACGTTGAACGACAATGGCAAGCCGAAGATGAGCGCAATGAACAATCTCGCGAAGGAGATCTTCTTCAACATTTTCACGAACGCGATGAAGTTCGACGATCACGAGAAGGTCGAAATCGACGTCGACGTCCGCCCCGTGTCCGAGGAGAAGAGGGAGATGTGGTGCGTCTCTGTCGCAGATCATGGGCCGGGCGTGGAGGACGAGTACAAGACGGATATCTTCGAGAGGTTCACGAAGGGGCCAAGGACCACCTCTCTGGGCACAGGGCTAGGGCTTCACATCGCCAAAACGCTCGTCGGCTACTACAAGGGAAGGATCTGGGTTGAGGACCGGGTTCCGGGCGACCGCACGAAAGGTAGCGTGTTCAAGGTACTGTTGCCAAAAGCGAAGGGCCCGGCCTAGGTCGGGTACACAGCACCCAAGATAATGACGATTGCCGAGATCGCAATGCAGAGCGCCACGACGAGCCACGGGTTGACTTTCAGCGCCTTGTCGTCCTCCGAGTCGAAATACCTGATGAGACCGGCAGCTGAATGGAAGCCTTCCCCTTTCTTGTTCTTGGCCATGGGTCCCGGGAGACCTATGGAGCCTTTCCGTATTTAAGACTTGACCAGCGTATGCTGCCCCTCGGAACACTCCCAGATGCGATTCCCTGAACATGGCGTCGTTATGAAAACCATTATATAATCTTCAAGATAATTGACACCATCCAGTCTGGATAGGTCGGAAGACGACCTAGAGCTCAGTCTTTCTGGGGACGCCCAGTCGGCAGCTAGCTCTGCAGCAGCCTAGGAGGTAGTAGCATAGCCACAGTCTTTCTCGTCGATGACGAGAAGTTCATCGTCGACCTCTACAAGGACATCCTGGAGGCGAACGGACATACCGTGGTCGGCGTAGCCTCCGACGGCGAAGAGGCGGTCCGGAAGTACAGAGAGATGAAGGACAAGCCCGTAATCATTATTATGGACCAGAGGATGCCGGTAAGGGACGGCGTAAGCGCGACACAGGAGATCCTCAAGATGGACCCGAATGCCACGATATTCTTCGGCAGCGCGGACCTCCACATCGAGAAGGAGGCCATGGCAGCGGGAGCCAGAGGTTTTCTGCTGAAACCCTTCAGAATCGAGGAGCTCCTGGCTGCGATAGCAGAAGCTGTCGGCGCCAAGAAGAGCAACAAGTGTTAGCGAAGCCTGCGAGTTTCTGCCGGCTTCGACCGATAGTCTTGGGTGATCATGGTGAGTTGCTTAGCGAGAATCGGACACTGCCTGGTGAGCGGCCTACGTTTAAGTAGGCAGGCAGGATATCAGACGACGACACCCAAAGCGGGTGATGCTTGATGGCAGAGGAAGAGAGCGACCTGGCAGCCCTCAGAAAGAAGAAGCTCAAGGACCTGCAGGCGAGAGGGCTCAACCCGTACCAGAAATACAGGTACGTGCGCACGCACACGACGGCCCAGATAAGGAAGGACTTCGAGAAAGCGGGCCAGGAGAGGAGCGCGCAGGAGATCTCCACTGCGGGCAGAATCATGGGCCTGAGGCTCCATGGCAAGGCGGGGTTCGCAGATCTTTCGGACCGCGACGGGAAGATACAGGTCTATTTCAAGCTCGACGAGCTGGGCAGGGATAGGTTCGAGCAGTTCAGGTCATTGGATATCGGCGATGTCGTGGGGATCAAGGGCCAAGTATTCAGGACGAAGATGGGAGAGATCACAGTCGCAATCAGAGACTTCGAGGTGCTCTCGAAAGCGCTCGTGCCCTATCCCGAGAAGTTCCATGGGCTGCAGGACGTTCAGATGAGGTATCGGCAGAGGTACTTGGACCTCATCATGAACCAGGACATCCGAGAGAAGTTCGTCAAGAGGAGCAGGATGGTGGCCTTCATGAGGGACTGGCTCAACGCGAAGGGATTCATCGAGATCGAGACCCCGATACTGCAGCCACTGTACGGAGGAGCGCTCGCGAGGCCGTTCAAGACCCACCACAACTTCCTCGACATGGACCTGTACCTCCGGATCGCACCTGAGCTGTACCACAAGAGGTGCATAGTGGGCGACCTAGAGAAGGTCTACGAAATCGGCCACAATTTCAGGAACGAGGACATCGATGCTCAGCATTATCCGGAATACACATCCCTTGAGCTCTACGAAGCCTACGCCGACTACAACGATATCATGGACCTCACGGAAAGCCTGATCTACGACACCGCGGTCCACATAGTCGGCTCTGACAGGATTCCCTATGGCGACAAGGTTCTCGACTTCGCGAAGCCGTGGCCGAGAATAACGATGCACGACGCGATCCAGAAGCTAACAGGCCTGGACATCAACTCGCTCAAGAGCGTCGACGACGCGAGAGATGCAGCGATGCAGTTGGGGATCAGGGACATCGAGGACTGCGACGAAATGGGAAAGATCGTCTCAGAGGTCTTCGACCAGAAGACGCAGCCGCACTTGATCAACCCGACCTTCGTGATCGACCATCCAATCGAGGTCTCGCCCTTGGCAAAGAGAAAGAGAGGGAATCCTGACCTGGTCGAGCGGTTCGAGCTGTTCATCAATGGTTGGGAGTTCGCGAATGCGTTCTCTGAGCTCAACGACCCCGTGGAGCAGGAGCAGAGGTTCAGGGAGCAGGATAGGCTGAAGCAGGAGGGCGATGAAGAGGCCCATCCGATAGATCTCGATTATATCAGGGCGTTGGAGTACGGCCTTCCCCCGACTGGCGGGCTCGGCATAGGCATCGATCGGCTCGCGATGATCTTCACGAACTCTCAGTCCATAAAAGAAGTCATCTTGTTCCCGCACATGAAGCCAGAAGCCGTGTAGAAGGGCGCTCAGATGGTCGGGGAGTTCAAGATTGAGCGGTTGGATCCCGAGCGGCTCGACGACCTGATTGATGCGCAGAACGCAATCTTCGCTGATTACATCATCCAGATGAGGTCCTCGAGGCAATTCTTCCTGGACTTCCTCAGATCGGTCGGAGGAGCCCTCACCAACGTGCTTGTCGCCCTGGACGGGGACGAGATAGTTGGCTATGTTAATCCCGTCCTGGACAACGACGAGGGATGGATAGGAGGCATCGGTGTTCGGCCCGAGTACAGGGGAAAGGGCATCGGCAGTAGCCTGATGCGGGTTGCCGAGGACGATTGCCGCAGGAGAGGAGTCCGCGAGATCTCCCTCGAAGTGATCGAGGGAAACGACCGAGCCCAGAGGCTGTACGAGAGGCTCGGGTATGTCGGGACGAGGAAATACGTTACCGCCGAGGGAAAGCCCCAGAGGTACGAGGGGTGCGGATTGACTCCAGCTCCTGCACTACTGCAGGAGCTGATTCCCATCCATGAGAAGGCCTACAAGGACACCTGCTGGCAGAGAAGGAAAGTGGACGCACTTATCCAATCAATGAGAGGCGCTGAGTGCTATAAGGTCAAGGGTGGACTCGCGATCCTGAGGACGATAGACACGAACGGCTTCATCCCATTCCTCGGGGTAGTTCCTGAGATGAGAGGGATGGGCATCGGAACCGCGCTCACTAAGTTCGCCCTCACGAGGCTTTGGGATCTCGGAGCGTTCAAGGTCGCCATGTACAACGTGAACGAGGACCTTCCGACCACGAGGTTGCTCGACAAATTCGACCTCAAGGTGACCATGAAGCAGCTCGAGATGAAGAAGAAGCTATGAGAAGACACACGAAAGAAGAGGTTTCGTCGGACCTCGAATGAGCGCGGGACCGATCACGCCCTGCACTGAGCGTACTTCTCATCGGCCTGCCATTTCTTGATGACCCAGTCCTGTATCTGCTTGATCTGGTCCTCGGTCAAGTGCCTGAACCGTCCCTGGAGCTTCAAGTATTCCGTAACAGGAGTCATCTTTGGCTTCTTGTTGATCGTGACCTTGCCGTTCTCGCACTCATACAGAGTCCACATGCCGGTGTCGACCGCAAGCTTCGCGATCTCGATTGACTTCGCCGTGTCGTGCCTCCAGCCAGTAGGGCACGGAGCGAATACCTGGACATAGCGGAAGCCTTTGATCCTCTTGGCCTTCTCGAACTTGTTGATGAAGTCCTGGATGTGGGCAACGGTCGTCGTGGCGACATACGGAACGTTGTGTGCCATCATGATCTGAGGCATGTCCTTCTTGAAGTTGGACTTCCCAGCCTTCAGCCTGCCAACCGGTGTGGTCGTGGTCCACGAACCAAACGGTGTCGAGCTAGACCTCTGGATGCCTGTGTTCATATAGGCCTCGTTGTCGTACATCACGTAGAGTATGTCCTCGTTCCTCTCTGCGGCACCCGAGAGCGCTTGTATCCCGATGTCCGCCGTGCCACCGTCACCGGCTATCCCGAGAACAATGGTGTCGTCCTTCCCCCTGATCTTGAGGGCCCTCTTCATGCCCGTGGCACATGCTGCCGTGTTCTCAAATGCCACATCTTGGTACGGCACTTTCCAAGCGACCCACGGATATGTTCCGCCGAACACGAGCAGACAGCATGCAGGGTTCTGGACAACGGTGTTCTTGCCAAGGATCTTCATCAGGTTCCTCGCTGCGATAGCACCTCCGCACCCTGCGCACGCCGTGTGTCCCCTGGTGAAGAGCTCCTCGTCAGGCATTTCCTTGAGTTTCATGGTTCGACCCCCCTAGTAGCTATCCATACGACATCGCGCTTGACCTTCCCCGTCTTCGCAGTCTCGAGCAGACGGTCGTACATGAATCTGATGTCCGCAGAGGACACGTCCCTGCCACCGAGACCTCCGATGAAGTTGACCGTCGGAACGCTTAGGCCGTAGGCGGCGTTCCTGAACTCGATGAATGATGGGCCAGCAACACCAAACGACACTGACCTGTCGTAGATGCCGACAGCCTTGACGCGCTCGGCGATCTTCCTGAGCTCCTCTCTTGGGTACGGCCTCCAGAACCTGAGCTTGATCAGGCCGACCTTCTTGCCCTGAGCCCTGAGCTCGTCGACGACCTCGTGGGCCGTGGAGCTCACAGTGCCCATTGTTATGAGAATCGCCTCAGCATCTTCGACCATGTACGGTTCGATCATGCCTCCGTGGTCCCTTCCGAACTGCTTAGCAAAGGCCGCATTGACCTCCTTGATCACGGCAACGGAATCACGCATGGCCTTGTCGACCTGCCACCTCGATTCCTGAACGAACTCCGGAGGCGTGAACACCCCCAGGCCCTTCGGATCGTCGGGATCAATGATGTGTCCAGGAGGAGTGAACTTCGGGAGAAACTTGTCGGCGTCCGCCTGCTCCATCAGATCCACTGGCTCAACTGTGTGGGACAGAATGAACGCATCCAGGTTGACGACCATTGGAAGGGCAACGCGCTTGTCCTCAGCGATCCTGAAAGCCTGGAGGACCATGTCTTGGACCTCCTGGTTGTTGTCGCAGAAGACTTGCAGCCATCCCGAGTCCCTCTCTGGCATGATGTCGTTGTGCTCGACCCAGATGTTGATCGGTGCAGCGATGGCCCTGTTCACAACTGCCATGACGATGGGCAATCGCATCCCCGTAGCGGTCGGGAGTATCTCGTGCATCAGGACGAGCCCTTGAGAAGAAGTCGCCGTGAACGATCTCACGCCGGTTCCGCTTGCTGCGACGCATGCGCTCAGAGCCGAGTGCTCGCTCTCAACCTCCACATACTCACAGTCCATCTCGCCGTTGTTGACGAACTCCGAGATGTGTTCCACAATGAAAGTCTGAGGAGTTATCGGATATGCCGCGACGAACCTGGTCCGAGCCCTCATTGCGCCGTAGGCTGCTGCATAGTTCCCGGTCACGACCTTCTTAGGCATCCTTCATCACCTCACCATCTTTATGGCATCTGCAGGACACTCGTTCGCGCATATGCCGCAGCCTTTGCAGTATTCCATATCGAACTCCATCTTGTCCGTCCGCCTGTAAATGCACCCCTCTGGGCAGAAGAACCAGCAGAAGTTGCACATGGTGCATTTCTCTCTGTCGTACTCCGGCCTGAAGACTTTCCAGCTCCCTGTCTTGTTCTCCACGAACGAGCCGGGACCGACGAGGCCCGCGTCAGTCTCCATCGGAACAGCCGCGACGCCTATGGGGAGCTCTTTGACGTCGGGAAGCCACTTCTTTGCGGCCTGGAGTTTCCTCTTGCCGCGAGAGTCGCCAACGACAGTCTTCTCGTAGGCCATCCGGGCCGCCTTGGCGTTCTTCTCGCCGATTGCGGGGCCGAGCCTATCTCCGAAGATCTGCATTATGCCCTTCTCAATCGATTCTATTTTCACAAGTCCTGTGGCCTTCGCGAACGCACCGAGGATCGCGGAGTTCGTGGCTGGCTGCTTCAGAACCTCGAGCGCCACACTCGTGGCATCCACTGTTGCCAGCTTCGCATCGATTCCGACGTCCAAGTCCTCGGGCTTCTTCGAGGAGTTCACGATGACCATCCCGCCCTTCTTGAGCCCCTCGACCACGTTTATCGTCTCGAGCAGGGTCTCGTCAAGAACGACGACATAATCGGGCTCATAGACCTGGGTCTTCCTGTAGATCCTTTTCTTGTCAATCCTTGTGAATGCGAGCACGGGTGCGCCACGCCTCTCGGCTCCGAAAAAGGGAAAAGCGGTCGCATAGCCACCCTCTTGGAAAGCAGCGCTCGCGAGTGCTTGCGCCGCCATGACCGCGCCTTGCCCCCCGCGGCCATGGAATCGTACCTCGTACATCCTGAAGCCTCGCTGGTGCTTTTGAATGAGAAGTTCGACCTTAAGGCTTTCTGTGCAACTAGGGTCCGGCCAGGAGTGTAGCCAGACGAGCCCAGAGTCTGTAAAGAGATGACAACTTATAGAGCGCGTGTCGAGCGTCGAGAAGTGAGCATGGTACAAGTAACGAACACGACATCCACGACATATTGCTCATTTGCGATACAACACCGCCCAAACCTTTTTGCATGAAGCAACGAATTTGGCCCTGGATGACCAAGAAGCAGCCTGAAGGAGCCACCTTGAAGGTAGCACGAGCGCACCATCAGTCTGAGGTCGGCCTTGGAAGAGCGAGGATCGACTCGACGACGAGGAAGGAGCTTGGCATCGACGTCGGGGAGATAATCGAGATAGTTGGAAAGAAGAGAACCGCCGCAAAGGTCTTCAGGGCGGCCCACGAAGACGAAGGCCTTGGCATCATCAGAATCGATGGCATGATCAGAGGCAATGCGGGCGTGTCAATTGGAGAGAAAGTCGTGGTTGCGAAGGCCGTTGCGCAGCCCGCTCAGAAGGTTATTGTCGCACCTAAGATCCCGCAGGGCAAGAGAGTGAGGTTCGGCCAGGGGGTCGAAGGACTGTTCAAGAAAGGCCTATTGAACCGTGCGCTGATCAAGGGCGATGAGATAATCATTCCGAACATAGCCCTCATGGGTGGTTTTCTTCCGTTCGTCGTTGTATCAACGACGCCGAGCGGGATCGTACAAGTGGGCGATTTCACAGATCTCTCCGTGAAGACCGAACCTGTTGAGGTAACCCAGATCGAAAGGCCCTCCGTCACATACGAGGACATCGGGGGGCTTGAGGACGAGCTGCAGAGGATTCGAGAGATGATCGAAATGCCCCTCAAGCACCCTGAGGTGTTCTCTCGTCTGGGCATCGATCCTCCGAAGGGTGTGCTTCTCTACGGTCCTCCGGGAACGGGCAAGACGCTCATAGCCAGAGCCGTCGCGAACGAGGCTGGTGCGAACTTCTACGCTATCCAGGGCCCTGAGATAATGTCCAAGTTCTATGGCCAGAGCGAGGAGAGGCTGAGGGAGATATTCACCGAGGCGGAGAAGAACGCGCCATCCGTGATATTCATAGACGAACTCGACTCCATCGCTCCAAGAAGGGATGAGGTCCATGGAGAGGTCGAGAGACGTGTGGTCGCCCAGCTCCTGACGCTCATGGACGGGCTTACGGCGAGAGGTAACGTCATCGTCATAGCGGCCACCAACAGGGAGGAGGCGATTGATCCCGCACTGAGAAGGCCGGGCAGGTTCGACAGGGAGATTGAGATAGGCGTTCCAACGGCTGAAGGAAGGCAGGAAATACTGCAGATACACACGAGGGGCATGCCTCTCGAAGAGAGCTTCCACCTAGACCACACCGCGAAAATCACGCACGGATTCGTCGGAGCGGACCTCGCCTCTCTTGCTCGAGAGGCAGCGATGAAGTCGCTTCGTCGGTATCTGCCAGAGATCGATCTCGGAAAGCCGATTCCCGCCGAGATACTCGAGAAGATGAAAGTGACTGGGCAGGACTTCTCGGACGCGCTGAAGGAGATAGAGCCGAGCGCCATGCGCGAGGTCCTAGTCGAAATCCCGAAGGTCACATGGGATGACGTCGGCGGCCTTGAGGAGATCAAGAAGGAGCTGCGCGAGGCGATTGAGTTGCCTCTCGAGGATCCGAAATCGTTCACAAGGATGGGCATCAGGCCGCCGAAGGGCGTGCTGCTTTTCGGTGCTCCCGGGACAGGTAAGACTCTGATCGCGAGGGCCGTGGCGACAGAATCGAAGGCGAACTTCATCTCCATCAAGGGCCCGGAGATCATGAGCAAATGGGTCGGGGAGAGCGAGAAGGCGGTGCGGATGATCTTCAAGAAGGCGAAGCAGGTCTCGCCCTCGATAGTGTTCCTCGACGAAATAGACGCCATAGCTCCAAGACGAGGCAGCAGCTACGACTCGGGAGCGACCGAGCGTGTTGTGAACCAGCTCCTGACCTCCATGGACGGCCTCGAGGATCTCGAGAACGTGTTCGTGATTGGGGCCACCAACAGGCCCGACATAGTGGACACAGCACTGCTGCGTCCAGGAAGATTCGACAAGCTGTTGCTCATACCGGTGCCTGACGAGGCGACCAGGCTCAAGATACTGAAGGTCCACACGAAGAACATGCCACTGGACAATGTCGACTTGCCTGTGCTCGCAAAGCGCTTGGACGGCTACGTTGGAGCGGACATCGAGAACCTGTGCAGAGAGGCTGCATTGGCTGCTCTGAGACAGAGCAAGACCGCGAGCAAGGTCACTGCACAGCATTTCGAGCAGGCACTTGCATCCGTGAGGCCGTCGACGAACGCGGAGACTGTGAAATATTACGAGATGATATTCGGACAGCTGAAGACCGCAATGTCTAAGAAGAGCGAAGAGGATTTGGGCCTCGGCTATTACAGATAGCTGGAGATGGGATGACCATGCGAAAATTCATCACCGAGCTCAAGGGCAAAACAGTGATGACGAACGACGGCCAGATACTCGGAATGATAGAGAACTTCATCATCGACACAAAGACCGGCGAACTCCAGAACGTCCTGGTTATTCCTGCTGAGGAGGTCGAGCCGCGGCTGTTCAAGACCGACGCGCAGGGCAGGCTCGTGCTGCCGTTCAGCGAGATGAAAGCGGTGCGGGACGTCGTTGTGATGAGTATGGCGTGAGGCTGCAGACTGCTGGCCAGTCCACTAGGTTAAGCGTGAGAGCGAGAGCGATCGAGGATTTACTTCTTCGTCCTCTGTTCCTTGACCTTCATGATCCTCAGGATCAGGTCCGCGCGCGTGCCGTGAGAACTCAATCCCAGGGACTCGCAGATCGCCTCTAGTTCGGCCTTGCGCTTCTCCCTCAGGAAGTCCTCCGTCATCTGGGGCAGCATGGCCTCCGTGGTCTCCTTTTCACCCACGACCTCCTCCTTTGGAGGAGACACCGCTGGCTTCGCCACTCGAGACGGTTCCTCCTTCCCGGGTTCCTTCCGCTGACTGACTCTGCGCGCGTTGTCTGCAGCGTCCTTGAACTGCGGATTGATCCTAAGAGCCTCGTTGAAGGCCACCAGTGCCTCGTCGTGCTTCCCGAGCCGCTCGAGCACTATACCCTTGTTGTTGAACGACTCAGGAGTCTCTATGATCCTCAGCGATTGATCAAACGTCTGAGCTGCATCAGCAAGAAGGTCGATGAACAATTGGCTGAACCCCTTGTTCGTCATCGCAACCGCAGTTGGGGACATGATCGACGACTCCTCAAAACACGCAATCGCTTCTCTCATTCTGTCTATCTTGTACAGCACGCATCCTCTGTTGTTCCAAGCAGCATGGTTGTTTCTCTGAATCTTGATGGCCTTGTCAAACTCTATGCTCGCCTTCTCGTAGCTTCCTCTCTTGAACAGAACAACACCGCTGTTGTTGAATGCCTCGGATTGGTCGAGCGGCATAGATTTCGTCTTCTCGAGAATCTCCGCAGCGCCATCGAGGTCTCCGGACTCCAGCCTGAGCAGACTCTTGCAGTTCTCCAGCATTGCGAGGTCCTCCAGAGTCAACGCGACGTCAATATCCTCAAGAGCTTGCTTGAGGTCCTTCCTTCCATATCCCTCGAGCCCGGCTGCAGTCCTGGCCTGCCATCCTCCAGTCGATTTCCGGAGAGCATCGCTGGCCTTTCCCGCACGCTCCCCCTCCCCCTGCTCCAGCAGCACCGTGTGAAGGTTGAACAATGCCGGCAGATAGGATGCGTCTGCTGACAAGGAGTGCTCGTAGGTCTTCGCCGCAGCCTCCAGCTTGCCCAGCTCGTACAAGACATTTCCCGCAGCCGTGAGCAGGCGAGCATTCTCGCCCTCGAGCCTCAGCGATTTGCCCAAGAACTCAAAGGCCTCCTCAAGCCTCCCAAAGAGAAGGAGCAGTTCGGCCCTGTCACCATAGAGTTCCTCCGCCAGCTCCTCGACTCTCTCCTCTCGGACTCGAGCGATAACGTCCTCCGGAAGCCTTGCTCTCTCAGCTGCGACCTCCCCCGGACCGCCAATCCTCGCGGCCTCTGAAGAGAATATGTCCTGAACAATCCGTGGGACCTCCGAGAACTTCTCGGCCATCCTCTTCGAGGCGTCGTCAAGCGCCCTTCTGGCCTCCGCGTAGTCGGAATCTAGTCTCAACGCCTGCTCGAAACTCGCCTTCGCGAGGCTTATGTTCCCAGTCTTCCTGGAGGCCAGGCCCTTGAGATACCATCCCTTCGGAAGCTCGGGCCTGATCTGGGCCATCTGAGTGAACGCTTCCAAAGCGTCCCCGTACCTGGCCATCTCGTACAAGAGGTTGCCCTTGTTCATCCAGGCCTCGACATAGTCGTGCCTCAGCTCGATCGCCCGGTTGTACGAGGCGAGTGCCTCGTTCAGCCTGCCAAGGCTGTGCAAGGTAGCACCCCTGTTGTTGTGGACCTTCTCCAGCCTGTAGTTGATCCTGAGCACCTTGTCATAGGTCTCGATGGCCTCCGGATACCTGCCCAGCCTGTGGAGAGTCGACCCCTTGTTGATCAAGGCCTTCTGGAGGCCAGGGTTGTACTGGAGCGCACGATCATAGCACACAATCTCTTCCGTGTACCGTCCGAGCGAGAAGAGACAGCTGCCCAGGGAGAACCATGTCTCATCGCTCTCTGGATAGAGCTCGAGGGCGTGCTTGTAGCACTCGAGCGCCTGCTCGTGGTAGCCCATCTCGTCGAGCGTGTTGCCCTTGAGCCGCCATGGCACATCGTAGTCCTCCTTGTACATGATGGCCCGATCGAAGTGGTCCAGAGCTTTCATGTAGTCCTTTGCGGCCAGGGACTCGTAGCCCGCCTTCATTGCTTCCTCGAGCTGTCTGTCAGTGCCAGGGGCAGTGGCGAGCCTCGATCGCTCCTTCCAGGTTTCCGCTGCTTTGATGACCTCGCGATCCAGATCGAACCTGCGCAGCAGGGCCGCAAGCTTGGTCGCGTCTGCCAGCCCCACATTGTTCTTCTCAGCCAGGGTCGCTGCTTCGCTCGTAATCGACGATACCGTGAGCACAAGGCCGTTTGGCGACTCGACCCTGCTCATATAGGACAAGAGGCTCTCGACATCGGCCCTTGTGACGACCTCATCCCTTCTCGAGAAGAAGACGATGTACTTCTTGCCATCGGGCCTGTGGGTGCACTCGGCTATGTAGGAACTTCCCTTGGGACGGCTGCGAGAGATCTTGAGTTCGAGATATCCGAGGACCGTCTCGACGAGCCTCTTGAACTCCTGGTCTGAGACGTCCTTGACAGCCCTCAAGATCTTCTCATCTGAGCGCTCGCTTAGAATCTTGTCCAGCTCGACCATCAGAGCCCACCCCCACCGGAGACCTCTTTGAGCCATTTCACTGCCTCCTTGTTGTTCGGGTCCAGCCGGACGCTCTCTTCGAGGCACCTCTTCGCCTCTTCCACGTTCCCAATGGCGTTCAGCGCGATGCCTTTTCTCGCGAGAGCATAGGAATCGTCCTGCGTGAGTTCGAGGTACTTGTCGTAGGTCTCGATGGCCCTCTGGTACTTCTCTTTCTCGAAGAGGATGTCCGCCTTCAAGAGCCACGGGTCCTTGTCAGATGGCACGAGAGCATTGTACTTGTCAAGGCACTGGATGGCAGCGCCCCACCTACCCATCAGCTTCATCGTCTTCGCTTTCCCAAGCCATGCCCGTGCGCTGTCTTCATCCAGTTGAAGCGCCCGAGAGTAGCTCTCATCCGCGCCGCTGGACTTGTCATGGTCGAGAAGGACATCGCCCATCAGGGCCCACGCGTCGACGAGTTTTGGATCGAGCGAAACCGCCTTGCTGAGGTACTGCACCGACGCGCCCCATTTGCCCTCCTTGGCAGCAACGGCGCCACGCCAGTACCAGGCAATGGGGTCGTTCCGGTTCTTCTCGTAGAAGCTGTGCGCCTTAGTGGCGGCCTCCGCCGTGCTCCCCTTCGCCAGCAGAGCTTCGATCAGCACGAGATTGGCATCCCTCAGACCGGGCCTCTCTCTCAAGGCCTCAGTTGCCCGCTGGATCGCGCTGTCATAGTCTCTGCCCTGAAGAGACTCCTTGGCCAGGTCCACGAGGGACTTGCTCGGCGGAGGTGCAGCTGCCGGCGCAACAGGCGGTGCACCCTCTTCCCTGATCTCTCGCGGAGGAGCAGGGACGGGCGCCGGCTTCTCCTCGACGGTGGCCCTCTTGAACTCCGAGATCAGCTGCGCTATCTTGTGCTCCAGATCGGGCCTCGTGGCCAACGATCGCTGATTCTCCGCGAGGGACGCCTCCTCCATCCTTCCCAGGTCGCGCAATGTCTCGACCACTATGTCATGCGCGGGAAGATGTCTTGGATCGAGCGAAAGCGCGCGATTGAAGCAATCGAGCGCTTCCTGAGACCTGTCCAAGTCCCTCATGATCTTGCCTTTCAGGATCCAGAGCTCGGGCTTCTCGCCCTGGCTGATTATGTCATCGACCCTCGACAGAGCCTCCATCTGGTTGCCCAGCATCAGATGCGCACGGGCGAGCCCCTCGGCCATATCGAGGTCATTGGGAAAACTCCTCAGAGCATTCGAGAGGTGTTCCTCGGCCTCCGTCCATTCCTCCGCATCGAGACAGAGCATTCCCATATTACGAGCGGCTATGGAATGGAGATCGTCTCCGGGGTTCACCTTGGAAAGATATTCCTTGGCCCTCGTCACGAGGTAGGACTTCTTATCGGTGCGCCACTTCTTCGATGCGGTCCTGAAGAGAATCGAGTGTGCAGCGCACCAGTACACGACGCCTACGCGGATGTACAGATCGCTCATCCCTTCGAGCGGGTAGATCTTCTCGGTCGCGTTGACCTTTTGCACGATTGTTGTTATGGTGTCTGCCGCGTCCTCAGTCAGGAGCATCTGCGGGGAATCGAGCTTGAGCGGGACCCCTATGTGAGCGAGAATGGCATTGCACCGTTGGTAGAACCCTAGTAGGTCGTCATGAGGTATGACCTGGACATTGACGTCCTTGATGATCTTCTGCAGATCCACGGACGCCACCCTGACCACGTCAGAACCCGCAGTCGGGCCGAGGTGGCACGCGGCCGAGCCCTTTGCCCTGAGCCTCGAGAACAGGCTCGGACCTATGAGAATCGGGTTGAGGAAGAAACGGGACTCCAGAAAGCAGGCGTCGGCACAGCCATCGCATAGGAGTGCTCCCTCTTCTGATTCGCCTCCACATCTCAAGCAGGGCACTGCCAACCTCCGAGTATTCTCCGATACTGATAACCTGATATAATAGTAGCGATAGGGCGCTCAGTGGCCTCGAGCCAGCTTTGCCATGTATGCCCCTTTTCGCTCATATCCGAGGCGACAATAGTAGTCTCGGGCGCCAACACCGCTAGTGACTCGAACCTCCCGCAGGCCGTATTCGGCGGCCCTTCTCTCGCACTCCGACAGGAGCCTCTCCCCATAGCCCCTGTGCTGCCAATGCTTTCCCGGGCTCGCGCTGATTGGCACCATCTGTCCGTACACGTGAAGCTCCCTGACGAGGGCTACATCGCGAGGCTTCTCAGGCACTCGCAATCTCGCATATCCGATCAGAGAATCCGTCGACGGGATCTCAAACGAAAGGAAATGCTCGATGCCACCCGATGCTCTGTACGCAGTCTCCTTGAGCTCGACATCCTTCTCTGCCGGCGCCTGCCTAGAGGACGGCAAGTGGCCAATCTCCCTGCATCTGATGCACCTGCAGGGCGTGCCCTCCTCTCTGAGCCTGGCCATCACAAGCTCCCTGAGATGGCTCTTCTTGACGCCGGCCTCTATCAGGGCGACCGGGATATCGCGCTGTATTCTGAGGATTCGAACCCAAGGCGGTATGGTCCGCTTCACCTTCACTAGCAGATCGACCGCCTCTTCGAGAGACATCGGAGAGTATGCGCCATCGAGCCACTGCTCATAGAGCTCCGTGCCCTTCACAACAAGAGTGGGATAGATCTTGAGCATGTCCGGCTTGAAACGATCGTCCTCGATCATCATTCGAAATGATTCGAGATCCTTTTCCAGGCTGCTTCCCGGAAGGCCAGGCATCATATGATACGCCACCTTGTAGCCCGAGTTCTTGGCCAGACCTGTCGCGTCGACAACCTCCTTCACATGATGACCTCTCTTCACTCCGTCCAGAACCGCATCGTCTAGAATCTGCACGCCGAACTCCACCTTCGTCGCGCCAAGGACGAGAGAATTCTCTGCTTGGTTTTGCCTGAACCAGTCAGGTCGGGTCTCGACTGTCAGGCCGACGCATCTGGACTTCGCACTCTCGTTCGCTATCTGGGCAGACTCTAGGTCCTGAGATTCCGACTCATTCATGGCGTCGAAGCATCGCTTGACGAACCATTTCTGGTAGTCCTCGGGTCTCGACGTGAATGTGCCTCCCATGATTATCAGATCGACCTTGTCCGTCCTGTGGCCAATAGTCCTAAGTTGCTCGAGCCTGCTCTTCGTCTGTCTGAACGGGTCGTAGCCGTACATCGAAGCTCGGAGTGCAGCAGGCTCTCTGCCCGTGTACGACTGGGGAGTGTTGTTTGCCACTCCGCCAGGGCAGTATGAGCATCTTCCATGAGGGCAGTCGAAAGGACTAGTCATCACTGCAACAGGAGCAACGCCGCTGAGCGTGCGAACGGGTTTGTTTCTCAGAAAAGGCTCTACCACATCCCTGTACTCCTCGGGTACCCGCTCTAGGATCTCGTAGTTCGCGGGCACACGAGCCAAGCGGTGTTTCTTGCAGAGCCTCGATTTCAGCCTGAGAACTTCGTCTCTGGAAGATACTTTGCCGAGAACAAGCGACTGCACCAGCTCGTCGAAATAATCCACGACCTGCTGCTAGAAGTGAGTATGGATATCTAGTTATCGGACGATGTCAGAGGATCAACGGTACATGATTGAATCGTCTTCTGGGGGATGCTCAGCATCCTTTGGCCTCGGTTTCTTTCGTTTGCCTCCGGCGAACTCAATCTCTATGTCTGGCGCAAGCAACCGAATGTAGCTTTTGTCGCTCAGTGGTTCGAGAACAATTATGCCTTTGACCATTAGCGATTTCAGAACTCGGTCAAGCTCGGCTGGCCTGAGCGACAGCTCGTCCCTCAGCTCTTCGACCGTGATTGGATACCAGTCCTTGAGGATGCTCAGAATTCGTATCTCAAGCGAGTTGAGCTGGACCTTCATCCGACCAATCTCAGCCGAAGTACACGGCGGTGCTCTCGCTCTCCTTCTCCTCTTTCTCCTTCTCGGCCTTGAGCACATCGATGCAGATGATCATGTGCGATGGTATCAGCCTGGTCTTTCCCTTGTCCTCGCCGTGGGACTTGTCCAGCTCCATCACGATTGCCGTGTCGTGGGCGATTGCCGCATAGCCTTTGAAAATGCCCACAGTCTCCATCGGCTTGTCCCTGGCCTCGAGCGACTTGATCTTGTAGAGCGAGCCCGGCGTCAGGACGATTGCATCATCTTTTTTTGGCATGCTTCTCACCTTTCTTCGCTGCGAGCTCCTGCAGGTGGTCGACTGTCTTGCGGTAGTTCTCCATCGCCACCTGAACGTGGGCCTCCGTGAAGTTCCAGGCCTTGCTCAGGTTGCCATAGCGTATCCGATAGCCCTTCCTGGGGTTTCCATCGGCGTCCTCGACATTCATCTCCTCAAGCACGTCGAAGCCCTTGAGCTTGTTTATATGCCGGTAGACAGTGGCTTTCGTAGTCGCCAATGCGGTCGCGAGATCTTCCACAATCCAGGCCTTGTCCGGCCGCGCCAGGAAGAACTCCACGAACAGCCTGTACGGCACGCTGTCCCTGATGTCCGTCACGTCCGTCTTCGGGTCATAACCTTTCGGGAAGTAGCCAATCTGGTTCAGGAAGAGCATCGCGACCTCGTCGATGTCGCTGAGGGGCGTCAAAGGCGTGTTGCTGACGACATTTAGCTCGAAGCTCATGTGGATACGAATCAGGCCAAGAATAGTTAAGCATTGTCCTGAAATCACTTGCGGGCCAGTTCCTTCGCTCGGGCCTTCTCGAATTCCTCGTCAAGCTCTGATAGCACCTTGCCCCTCACGGCGATGAACTCCCTACTCGTCCTTTCCCTCGGCCTTGGGACATCGACGCCGATAACCTCCCTGACTCTCCCAGGCCTGGCGGTCATGACAACGATTCTATCTGCAAGGAAGACAGCCTCGTCGACAGAGTGTGTGACGAACAGAATGGTCTTGCCAGTGGCGGACCATATCCGCAAGAGCTCCTTCTGCATCATGTTCCTCGTCTGCGCATCCAGTGATCCGAAGGGCTCGTCCATGAGCAGCACCTCAGGGTCGTTCGCGAGCGCTCTCGCAATCCCCACGCGCTGCTTCATGCCGCCAGAGAGCTCGTTCGGATGGGCGCTCTCGAACCCTTGCAGGCCAACGAGTTCGATGAGCCGCTTGGATATCTCCCCTCTCCTCTCTGGGGCGAGGCTTTTGATCTCGAGGCCGAACTCGATGTTGCTCTTGACTGTTCGCCAAGGGAATAGTGCGAACTCCTGGAAGACCATCCCTCGATCTGAGCCAGCGTCGCAGATCTCGCGTCCGTGGACCTGCACAACGCCTCCAGACTTCAGCTCCAGCCCAGCGATGATTCTCAATACCGTCGTCTTGCCACAGCCTGACGGCCCAAGAAGGCAAACGAACTCACCATCCAAAACCTCAAGATCGAATCCCTCGAGCGCTCTGATGGCAAGCCGGTCCCTCGTGAAGACCTTGGACAAGCCTTGGATGTTGATGCAGGTCGTCACTTCATTCCCATCCATTTGTACAACCTCTGCTCGACCAGGCCTGCAATGCCTGTGGTCAGCACACTGAGGATGCCTATGACGATCATCCCTGCATACATCCTGTCGTAGAGGCCCACAGTGTACGCCATGCTGTAGATGTAGTAGCCCACTCCGCCGCCTACCGCTCCCAACATCTCAGCTGCCACAATGCACATCCATCCGACGCCCAGGCCAAGCTTGATCCCAGTCATTATGTAGGGCGTGGTGAATGGAAGGACGACTTTGAGAAAGAGGTCCCTCCTTCTTGCCCCAAGCGTCCTAGCGGCATCGACAAGGACCGGGTCGACGCTCTTCGCGCCAAATATGGTGTTCAGGAGTATCGGAAAGAAGATCCCGAGGAAGACAATCGCTATCGGCCCCCAGAAAAACTTGAGCGCGATCAGAAAAATGGGCACCCATGCCAAAGGCGGTATGGGCCGGAACAACTCAACAATAGGCTTCCCGAATGCCCCCGCGTTCCTCGACCTGCCCATGAGAAGGCCAGCCGGAACGGCGAGAACGAAGGCAAGAGCAAAGCCAACGGAGATGCGCTTGAGGCTGGCATAGATGTGGCTGGTCATGTACAAGTGCGAAACCGGATCTCTGCCGGCAAACGAGTCGATGAGGGCTTCCAGAACCTGGCGAGGATAGGGCACATATTCTGCAGCACCGGATGTGCGGCCAGAAAACGGCCACTCTGCATGCAGCCACGCGGAGTAGAGCCACCAAACTGCGACGAACAGGACGACCGAGGAACACCCGAGCGCTATCCTGGGCCAATTCAGGCGCACGAACTTCCAAAGCGCTTGTGTGAATTGGCTCATGAAGCCACGTCCTTCTCCTGGATGCCTCAAGACGACATAGAGGTTTGGGATAGGTCTCAGGTCTTTATCTCCAGCTTGAGCCCTTCCTCCTCAAGAGCTATCTTCAGCAGCAGGAACTGGATGGAGCTCTCGCCGGGGGTGGCGACCGTCTTGTTTTCGAGGTCCTTGAGACTCACTATGCCCTCTCCAGCCCTGACGACAAGTCCGCTTCCCTCGCTGTTAGCCTGCGATACTATGGTAGTTCCAACACCTGCGTTCAGGTGCTGGAGTATTGCGGGCGGGGCGCCTAGGTAGCCGATGTCGACGGCCCCCGCTGCAAACGCGCCCATCTCAGCGCCTCCGTTGGCAAACGGTGCGCCCGTCGCGTTCTTCACATTCAGGCCGTACTCCTCGAACAGGCTCTTCACACCTCCGTTCACGGTCTTGTTCTGAGC